>JBCCAG010000498.1:0-3700 GCA_039814955.1 Cyanobacteria bacterium P01_A01_bin.135 | reverse complement strand
CACCTCTTGAACGGGGACAAACTCCGGTAAGATGTGGGTGGCTAAAGCCATGGGCTATGCCCTTGAATCATAGCGCCTAGCGGCCCACCCCCTGAATTGTCCCCTTCACATAGCGCAGTCGCGAACGGTATTGCCTCTCTTGAGGGAGAGATTCTTTTGGAGCGGGGATCAAGCGGTCGCGTTTTATAGGACAATACGCAGTAAGCATAAACACCTATTTGGGAGGGATCCGTGTCTAAGAAGACCCTAGCCGACCTGTCCGCTGCCGATATTTCTGGTAAGCGGGTATTCGTTCGAGCTGATTTCAACGTGCCGTCAGATGACCAGGGCAAGATTACTGATGATACGCGCATTCGCGCTGCTTTGCCCACCATCAACGATTTGATTGAAAAAGGCGGCAAGGTTATCCTCAGTAGCCACATGGGTCGTCCCAAAGGCGAAGTTAAAGAAGACCTGCGGCTCAATGCGGTGGCCGAGCGGCTGTCGGAGCTGCTGGGTAAGCCAGTTGCCAAATGCGATGACTGCGTCGGCGACGAGGTCAGCCAAAAGGTTGCCGCTATGAGCAACGGCGACGTGCTGCTGCTGGAAAACCTGCGCTTCAAGGCCGGGGAAGAATCCAATAATGCAGATTTTGCTAAGCAATTGGCTTCCGTGGCAGACCTCTACGTCAACGACGCCTTCGGCACCGCCCACCGCGCCCACGCCTCCACCGAAGGGGTGACCCACTACCTGAGCCCCTCGGTAGCCGGCTACCTGATTGAAAAGGAGCTGCAGTACCTGCAGAACGCCATCGAGAACCCCAAGAAGCCCCTGGCGGCAATTATCGGCGGTTCCAAAGTATCCAGCAAGATCGGCGTCATCGAAACCCTGCTGGACAAAGTGGACAAGCTGCTGATCGGCGGCGGCATGATCTTCACCTTCTACAAAGCCCGCGGCCTGGATGTGGGCAAATCCCTGGTGGAGGACGACAAGCTGGAGCTGGCCAAGACCCTAGAAGCTAAGGCCAAGGAGAAAGGCGTGGACCTACTGCTGCCGACGGATGTGGTGGTAGCCGACAACTTTGCCCCCGACGCCCAGTCCCAGACCGTCAGCATCGACAGCATCCCCGACGGCTGGATGGGCTTGGACATTGGCCCCGACTCCGTGAAGGTATTCCAGGACGCGCTCAAGCAGTGCAAGTCCGTGATTTGGAATGGCCCCATGGGGGTGTTTGAGTTTGATAAGTTTGCTGTTGGCACTGAGGCGATCGCCCGCACCCTGGCTGAGCTGACGGGCACCGGCACCACCACCATCATCGGCGGCGGCGACTCCGTGGCGGCGGTTGAGAAGGTGGGCGTGGCCGATAAGATGAGCCACATTTCTACCGGCGGCGGCGCTAGCCTGGAGCTGCTGGAGGGCAAGACCCTACCCGGCATCGCGGCTTTGGACGAAGCGTAGATTGCGCCCGTTGGTCGGTCAACCCAACCGATCTGCCAAAACACCGTAGGGGCATGGCATGCCATGTCCCTCGATCGGTTCATTGCCCCGCCGGTGCGGCCTTGGGCATGTTGGGTTATCCAACTGCATTTTGGTTGGACATGGCGGTGCCATGTCCCTACCGCGCATTCCCACGGTGGTTGTGCTAGGGAATAAACAGCCCCGATCAATCACAAAAAGCCCAGATCTTGCCCCGTCCCGGCATGGACCTGGGCTAATTTTTCGTACTTATGGGCATGCTCTACTAGACCCTGCACCTCTTCCTCGGCGAGCGGCCGCTTCACCTTAGCCGGTACCCCCATCACCAGCGATCGCGCTGGCACCGACTTCGTCACCACCGAACCCGCACCGATAACGCAGCCCTCCCCGACATCGACACCGTTGAGGACAATGGCCCCGATGCCCACTAGGGTGCCATCGCCAATGGTTGCCCCATGGATCACCGCCCGGTGGCCGACGGTAACATTGCACCCTAGCACTGTGGGCTGGCCCAGATCCCCGTGGAGCACGGCCCCATCTTGAATATTGCTGTGGTCCCCCACCATAATCTGCTCCACATCCCCCCGCAGCACCGCGCCATACCAGACGCTGGCCCCCGCTCCCAACTGCACCGCCCCCACTATTGTCGCCCCGGGCGCAACAAAGGCCGCTTGAGATACATTAGGGGAAGGCCAGGGACTATGGGCAGATTTTGCGTCAGCTAGCGGCGCTGAGGGTGACGCCGGTGACAACGCGTCGTGCTCCGATGGTGAGACCATATCTTGAAAAATGCTCAAGGTTTGCTGGCTAGCCTAATGCCATGCCTCTAGAATTGACCTAACAGCCGCGTCTACCTACAGAGCGAGACTGGCTACACTGGCTACAGCACCTTAGCGAGACCGAAGCGAAACCCTGCTGACACAGCACTATGGTTAACCTACAGTATCCCATCTTCGGGCCAGAGATACAGTGCCCCCATTGCCGCCAAAACATCTCGGCCCTCACCTTGACCGATACCTACCTGTGTCCCCGCCACGGTGCCTTTGAGGCTGAGCCGAAAACAAAAGAGCTGGTTCACCTGCAGTCGGGCCGTCACTGGCGTCTGTGGGAAGGCCGCTGGTACCGGCAGCACACTCACCCTGACGGCATTCGGTTTGAAATTCACGAAGCCCTAGACCGCCTCTACACCCAGGGGTATCGGGCTACGCGGGTGATCATCGCCCACCGTTATAAAGAGCTGGTGAGCACTTACTTAGAGCGCAATACCCCCTGGCGCAGCCAGTCAGAGTTCTCCAAGCCCCGGCTATACGGCCTGCCGGTCGAGTTCAGCTCTGGAGACGAGCCCTGCTGGGAGGTGATTAACTTTAACCTAGATAAGGAGCCCGGCACCCCGATGCGGTACCCCTATTTCCCGATGGCATAAGATGCACCACGCCTCCATTCGCACCGCCGACATCCACCGCGCCATCGCCTTTTATGAGCTGCTAGGCTTCGAGGTGTGCGAGCGGTTTACGGCGGGGATTACCCTAGCCTGTTGGATGGAGGGGCTGAGCGGTCGCATTGAGCTATTGCAGGTGCCGCAGCCAGCGCCGACGGCGGACGCCTTTAGCGACGAGCATTACACCGGCTACTACCACCTCTCTTTTGACTTGACTGCCGCCGCTGAGAGCCTGCCCGACTGGATGGTGCAGCTCAAGGAAAAGGCCGCCGCGCGAGACATGCCTCCCCCTAAAGTGCTGCTGGAGCCCTGCCAACAGATAATCGGCGATCGCGTTTATGAGGTGGCGTTTATTGCCGATGCGGACGGGCTGCCCTTGGAATTTTTGCGCGTTCTAACGTGATGAAGCGACCGACCGTCCAACTAATGGGCTGGGGGTGCCTGCTGATCATGGCCGCCGCAGCCTGTCAACCGGCCCAGCCCCCCGAGTCCTCCTGGCCAGCCGAGACGGCACCGGTTGCCGAGCGGCCCGTAGCGCGATCGCCCGTATCCACCATGCCGGTGCCCAGCGCTAGTCAGGGGGCGGCGCCTCAGCCCCTAGGGGAAGCGGCCGCGCTGACAGCCCAGGACGGCGACGAGGTGCTCCTGTATGAAGAGCCTGGGTCTGAGTTCGCGGTGGCCACCGCCGTCCCAGGTGAGGCCATCCAGGTGTTGAGGGCGCAGCGCTTGGCTGGGGGGGCTGTATGGTACTACGGCCAGTTGCCCGATGGCGGCGAAGGCTGGGTTGAGGGGGCGGCGGTGAGCTTT
>JBCCAG010000895.1:0-1786 GCA_039814955.1 Cyanobacteria bacterium P01_A01_bin.135 | reverse complement strand
GCTGACCAGTTTGGCTGAGATTAACCGAGCGTTCCCTGAGGTGCTGACGCTGCGGGAGGATAATTTGGCGGACAACGGCGGAAGTTACGCTGGGGGCGGCAAGCCTTCTACGGTAGTGGAGTGGGCCAGTGGGGAATGGCGAGTGGTGCGGCAGGGGAGTGTTGTGTTTTCTGGTTAGAGGCCGGTTGCTTGTTATCAGCTTATCCTCATAAAGGTGTTTTGGGAGATTGGTAGGTTGGGGAGCATGGTACTTGGGGGCGCTGCCCCCAAACCCCCTACGTCCTTCGGACAGGCCTCGCCAAGGCTGGGGGACGAGGATGCCTCCCCCAGGCCCCTTGCATACAAGGTTGTCCTTTAGGGGCGATCGCTCTGATGGTGGGAGCGTTAGGTGTTGTGCAAACCGTATTGTTCCAGCGCCGCCATGTCGTAGGGTGCCGTTACCGCTAGGTAACGCACCATTCTAGGTAACTATTACGATGATTCAAAGTTGGTCCACACCCCGTACACCAGCCAAATCGCCATCGCCCGCAGATAGTGACAGGCCCGGAAGGTCTGCTGGGCGGTGATGGCTTCGGGGGTGCGGAACTGGAGGCCGTGGGTATAGATTTGGTTCACCACTGCCTTGCTAAGTCGCATGGCCCGCTCAGGTTGCTCCATCTGCAGCAGAAAGGCAGCTAAACCAAAATTGATGCCGGTCCAAACTTCTAGGGGGTGGGTGTCGTCGGGGCTCTCAGGGGAGCCGTCGGGCCGCAGGCCATTGGCTGCGCCCAGTTTTCCGTCGACGAACCGCAAAAAGCAGGTCTGGTACACCATATCCAAGGCCGTCGCGGCGCAGCCCAAGGGCACGATATCCGGCAGGCCCAGGAGCCGGGCATAGAACTGGCCGCAGAGCTGGTCTGCCATTACTACGTCGGAGCCGCTGCCGGTGTCTAGGCGGTAGTATTGGCCGTTCCATAACTTGGCTTGGTAGAGGGGCTTAGCCTGGCCCAGCCACCGCTGCCACTGGCTGATCGTGGCCTGAATCTCGCCCCGGTCTCCCAATTCTGCCTCCAGCAGCCGCTGCCCGATGGCGATCGCCGCTTCTAACGCCGCTAGCCACAGCCCGCCGCAGTAGGCGCTGATGCCCTGTAGCCGCCAGTCGTCAAAGGTCTGGTCTGGGGCACCGCTGTTTTCTGGGATGCCGTCCCCGTCGTGATCGAAGCGTTTTAGATAGTCTAGGGCCGCAACAGTGGCGGGCCAGCAGTCCAGCAAAAAGGCGTTATCGCTAGATCCAGTCAGATAGAAGTCTCGGTACACCTGCAGCACAAAATCAGAAGCGAGATCTTTCCAGTAGTTGCAGTCCTGATAGCTGGTGTAGTTGGTTTGCTCCCAGGGCCCTTCGTTAGGGGCCCCCAGATCATGAGGTGTTGCGCCCGCCAGCTTGCGCTGGGCGGTGGGGCTAGCTTTGCCGATGGTCATGTAGTAGCCGATGGTGCGGGTACGCTTGTCTTCTACCGGAATGGCCCGGGCAAAGGCTCGCAGAATGGCTTTATCCAGCTTAGGGAATAGCATCAGCAGGGCAAAGGAGCCGTATAGCCGCACGTCCAGGCTCTCGTACCAGCGGTAGTCTAGAGACTCGAGCACCGCGAAGCGACCCTCGGGGTTGTTATCGTCTGCCGCACTCCACAGGCTGCCGCCGCTGGTGAGGTCATACAGCTCATTGAACAAGGCCATTTTGAACCAGCCCGGCAGGTCGGAGCGGTCCAAAATTGGCTGCTGCCAGGCTTCAATTTGCGATCGCCACTGG
>JBCCAG010000270.1:0-5351 GCA_039814955.1 Cyanobacteria bacterium P01_A01_bin.135 | reverse complement strand
TCAGCTCTTCGCTGTAGCTCGCAACTTTGCCTTGAACCTGTACCGCTCTAACGGATTCAACAACATGGCTCAGGCTGAGCGTAAATGCAAGTTTGGCCTAGACATCCTCAAGCGCATCTTTAGAATGAAATAGCCCTGCCTTCACGGGTGAACCAGAATAGCTCAACCATTCTCCGCCATCCACATCAAAAACCCCAAAATCTGCTCCACCGGCGGCAGCGGATAATCTGTCAAATCAACGCTCACACAGCTTCCCTCCAGCTTCAAAAACCGCCACACCGTCCCACTCGTCACCGTGCCATAAACCGTCTCAATCGGCTGCCGCTGCTGTTGGTTAAAACGCTGCGCCGCCACCATCTCCGCAATGCACTGCCCCAGCGCCGGTTTCAAATCCTCCTTCTTAGCCTCCACCAAAATCACCGCTGGCGCTTTAATAAACAACTGCTCCGGCGAGCGGCTGATTAAAAAGTCAACGTATCCCACCAAATCCGATTCCGGCTCCACGTTGAATTCCTCCCCGGAAAAGACGCTAATGCGCCCCCTCATCTGGCGCTTGACCTCCAGCAAAACCGGATTAATAATTCCCTCGGAGCGGGCTTTTTCGCTACTTACCGCTATGGCCCAGGGCACAGTTTCCATCAGCGTCTCCCGCAGCAAGGGCGTCGGCTCCACAGGCAAAATCTCTGGGAAAAACCGCTCCCCTTCAGCAATAGAAAGCTGAAAGGCCTCCACCACTCTGCTGAGCTTGAACTTGCTGTATGGCATGGTGAGCTTGACAATAGGGAAACTGGCGACGAACTAGCGTATCAACAGCCAAAGGCTATGCGATCGCCTCCAACCATTGTATTTCCACAAAAGCGTTCGCGAAGCGCGTGCGCAGCATTTATCGCAGTTGTGCTCATGGTTTCTAAACCGCTGTATATCACTATATAGAATAGAGACACAACATCAGCGCCAGGTGAACCATGACACAAGCGCCCCATAAGTTCACACCCCTCTCGCTACAGCTTCCTAGCGAAATTGCGTTGCGCGTCACGTCGGAACAATTTATGGCTCTAGCAGCTGCCAACCCAGACCTTAGACTAGAGCGTACTGCAGCCGGACATCTCACTGTGAATCCACCAACGGGTAGCGAATCGGGGAAACGTAACGCAAAAATTATTACTCAGCTCGGCATTTGGGGTGAAGCTAACGAGCAGCTCGGAGAATACTTTGACTCATCAACGGGATTTGAACTGCCAAATGGATCCAATCGTTCACCAGATGCGTCCTGGGTGCGGCAGGACCGATGGGAGGCTCTGACGGCTGAGCAGAGAAAGGGGTTTGCACCGCTTTGCCCTGATTTTGTGGTGGAACTGCGCTCGGAAACGGATAAACTCAAAGACTTGCGTGACAAGATGCAGGAGTATCTGGACAATGGCGCGAAATTGGGCTGGCTGATTGATCCTAAGAGTAAGCGGGTGGAAATTTATCGGCAGGGCCAAGCCGTTGAGATCTTAGACAGCCCAAGCGTGCTGTTCGGGGAACCGGTCATGCCCGGATTTACGCTCAGCTTGAAGCGGATATTCGACTAATTGCTCAGCGCGCAGCCCTACGTCGCCAACGCCGGCTCCGGCAGCGCCCCCTGCATCTTATTCAACCAATCCGTCAAATTCTCCAGCTGCTGCGACGGCTTCAGCGCCCCCAACCCCCGCACCGTCACCTTCCCCGGCGAATACACAAACCGGGTTTGAAGATGAGCGGGCAGCTTCTCCCGCATTAGGTTCCAGGCCGGCTCCTCCATCGGCGTCTCCAACAGCACATGCTGCTTCCCATCCGGCTTAATGCGGGCGAAGCCCAGCTGCTTCGCTACCTGCTTCAGCTCCATGACTCTCACCAGCTGCTGCGCCGCGCTGGGCAACGGCCCGTAGCGATCGCTCCAGTCCGCCGCGATCTGCATCAGCTCCTGCTTCGAGGAAGCTGCGGCCACCGTGCGGTAGGCGGTCATCTTTTGGTCAATGTCCTGGATATAGTCCGCCGGGATAAAGGCGGTGAGGCTGAGGTCGATTTGGGTGTCGTCCACCGTGGGGATTTCCTGGCCGCGAATCTCCTTGATGGCGTCCTCCAGCATGTCCATGTAGAGGTCAAAGCCGATGGCGTTGAGCTGGCCTGACTGCTCGACGCCGAGCAAATTCCCCACCCCGCGAATCTCCATGTCCCGCATCGCCAGCTGGTAGCCGGAGCCCAGGGTGGCAAACTCCTGAATGGCCCGCAGCCGCTTACGGGCGGCTTCCGAGAGCTGGCTTTGGCGAGGGTAGAACAGCCAGGCGTGAGCCTGAATGCCCGCTCGCCCCACTCGGCCCCGCAGTTGGTAGAGCTGGGACAGCCCAAAGCGCTGGGCGTCTTCAATCAAAATGGTGTTTACCCGGGGGATGTCCAGCCCCGACTCGATGATGGTGGTGCAGAGCAGCAGGTCCGCTTCCCCGGCGCTGAAGGCCAGCATCGTCGCCTCCAGCTCCCCCTCCTGCATCTGGCCATGGGCGATCGCAATCCGCAGCCCCGGCACCATCTCCCGGATGCGGGCGGCCACTTCTTCAATGCCCTCTACCCTGGGCACCACGTAAAAGATTTGTCCGCCCCGGTCCAGCTCCTGGCGAATGGCGGTGCTCACCACCTCGCCCTTGTGGGGGGACAGGTGAGTTTTGATCGGGCGACGGGAGGGGGGCGGCGTGGTGATTAGGCTCATCTCCCGCACGCCGGACAGGGCCATGTAGAGGGTGCGCGGAATCGGCGTGGCGCTGAGGGTGAGCACGTCTACCGTAGTGCGCAGAGACTTGATTTTCTCCTTTTGGTTGACGCCAAAGCGCTGCTCCTCGTCCACGACGAGTAAACCAAGATCCTTAAACTTCACCGCCTTACCCAGCAGCTGGTGGGTGCCCACCACCACATCCAGCTCTCCGGTCACCAGCCGCTGCAGGATTTTCTTGCGCTCGTCGGCGGTGCGGAAGCGGTTGAGTAGGCCCACCTGAATGGGGTAGGGGGCGAAGCGCTCCTTAATAGTGTGGTAGTGTTGCTGGGTCAAAATCGTGGTGGGGGCCAGCATGGCGACTTGCTTACCCGCCGTAATCGCCTTAAATATGGCCCGGATGGCCACCTCGGTTTTACCAAAGCCCACGTCCCCGCACACCAGCCGGTCCATGGGCCGCAGGGTCTCCATGTCCCGCTTCACGTCCTGGGTGGCTTTGAGCTGGTCGGGGGTGGGTTGGTAGGGGAAGGAATCTTCCATCTCTTCTTGCCAAGGGGTATCCACCGGGTAAGCAAACCCCTCCTGCTGCGATCGCTGGGCGTAGAGCTTTAGCAAATCTACAGCAACCTTTTTAATGGCCTTGCGCACCTTGCCCTTGGTGCGCTCCCAGGCCTTGCTGCTCATTTTGTTGAGCTGGGGGGTGACGCCATCGGCGCTGCGGAAGCGGCTCAAGACCCCTACCTGGTCGGCGGCGACGCGCAGCAGCCCGTCGGCGTACTGAATCACCAGGTACTCCCGGGTCTCGTTGTTGACCGTGAGGCTCTCCAGCTTCAGGAACCGGCCTACCCCCTGGTTGCGGTGCACCACAAAGTCCCCCTGCCGCAGCTTGTTGGGGTCCACCTGTTTGGAGGCGGCGCGGCGACGCTTGCGGATATAGGTGGGGGTAGCTAGGGTGTGCTGACCGAAGAACTCCCGGTCGGTGACCACCACCACCCGGAAGGTGGGCAGCACAAAGCCCTCCAGCTCCGCCAGACCCGAGTACTTCACCGCCACGGGCGTCTTCTGGGCCTGCAGCTTGTCGATCGCCAGGTAGTCCTTAGGGTTAGGCACAAACTGGGCCGGGCAGTCGTGCTCCTGCAGCAGGGCCACCGAGCGCGATGGCTGGGCGGACACCAGCCACACGGCAAAGCCGCGATCGCGCTCCTGACGCACTGTCTCCGCGAGCTTGCCAAACTGGTGGGGCATGGCGGGGACAGGGCGACCGGCCAGATTCAGTCCGTCGCTGCCCGCTTCCACTAGTTCGCTCAGCAGCAGGTGGGGAAACAGCTCCACCTGGGCCAGGGATTCCGTAAAGGTCTGGTGTAATACCGGTAAAGGTGGGCGATTGCCGTTGTCCCCGCTCTGCACCTCTTGCCAATGCTCAGCGGCATGCTCCACCCAGCGATCGCTGTGGGCCGCGCACTGCTCCGCCTCGTCTACGGCCAGCAGGGTTTCTTCTGGCAGGTAGTCCAGCAGCGAAGCCGGCTGGTCAAACGCCACCCCCATAAACCGGCGCATCCCCTCCACGGTTTCCCCTTCACTGAACTGCTCCAGCTCCTCTGCACTCAGGTAGGCTTCTAGCAGCGATTGGTCGGGTTGCTCCTTCAGCGCCGCTGCCACAATAGGCTTTAGGTCCGTAGCCGTCAGGGTCATCTGGTTGATGTTGTCCAGCGATCGCTGAGAGCCGGGATCAAATTCCCGGATGCGGTCCAGCTCATCGCCAAACAGCTCCAGGCGAATGGGCAGCTCTGAAGCGACGGGAAACACATCGATGATGTCCCCCCGGCGGCTCCACTGCCCCTCGGTTTCCACCAGGGATACCCGCTCGTAGCCCAGGTTGGCCAGCTGTCGGCTCAACTCCCCCAGGTTCAGCTCCATGCCTTTTTGCAGGGTGACGCAGTAGGGGCGAAAGGCCTCTGGCGGGGGGAGATGGGGCTGCAAAGCTCTTTCGGTGGCTACCACGGCAATACTGGTTTTGCCCGTGTCCTTGGCGCTAATCAAGTCTGCCAGCACCTGCAGCTGGCCCCAGGTCATCTCCGCTTCTAGGTCAAAGGGCTCGTAGGGGGAAGCCTCTGAGGTGGGGTAGAAATGCATGGTCTCCCAACCCATGGCTTCGAGCTGCACGGCCCAGCGGCCCGCCTCTTCTAAGGTTGCAGTCACCACACATAGGGGCTGCTGACGCTCTTGCGCTAGACCGGAGGCCACTATTCCCTTGGCCAGCCGCGATACCCCATTTAGCTTCAGGTGGTTCTGCTGCTTGAGTTTGGCCAGCAGTTCTTGGGTAAGGGGCGATCGCCCGAGGGCGCGAACAACCGAGGAGAAGGCCATGGCAGGAGAGATTGCTGTTCAATGACAACCCGGAGCAGAAGACGAACACTGCGTCGGAGCTGACTCCTCTTAATTGTAGAAGCCTGTCCGTCGTTTGCCATTCAATCGAGCTTTACTAAACCGTTTGGTAAAATACAGCCAAGTGTTTAAATGGATTTACTGCAATGATTACTGGAATTCCAACCAACCTCCCGCAGGAAAAGCGAGAGGCTCTAGGCCGCGTTGGTTTAGGAGGGCTGATGGCAATGGCCTGCTTTGA
>JBCCAG010000863.1:0-1923 GCA_039814955.1 Cyanobacteria bacterium P01_A01_bin.135 | reverse complement strand
GTCAGGTGCAGCGCCACCAGGTTCACCGGGCTTTGGGTAAAGGCTAGAGACGGCCAGTAGAGGATGCCCTGCTGCATCACCCAGTCTAGACCAGCCCACAGCCCTAGCCCCAGCAGGAGGCGCGCAGCGATCGTCCCCCACGCCCGATCGCTGCTATCCAATAGGCGGCTAGAGGCTGAGAACAGCCCCGCCCAAGCACCAATCCACAGCCCACCTGTGACGGCAACAATGCCCCAACAAAAGGCGGCGATCGCCAGGCTGGCAAGCCAGGGGACCCCCATCCAGGTAAGAGGATGCAAGAACCACAGCCAGTGCACCGTCACCCCGCCATACAGGAACCCCCATAAAAATCCATAGCGAGCGGCGCGCCAGAGACTATGGCGTTTGGGCGGCAGGGCGACTACCGCAATCCACAGCGGCGCGAGGGCAATCCAGGCCAAGGGCCAAGCTCCAACCGGCGCTGCCGTTAGCCCCATGGCCAGCCCCCCTAAGCCCAAAAGGCATAAGCGGGCGGGCTCTGACTTCATGAGAGCCATGGGTATAAAATAGCTGCGCTAAACCTCGTCGCTCGCTTCTGGACCGGCCTCTATACCTGCTTCTGAGCTCGCTTCTGGGCTTGCTTCTGGGCTCGCTTCTGGGCTCGCCACCGAATCAGTATCACCGGCCCCCGCTTTAGCTTCAAAGCAGTCCGACATATTGGCACCGGATTCGTCTAGGTTATCTTCTCCCTCTTCCAACGGTGGGACAACTGCCACACCAGCGATCGCATCCTCGTCGTCTAGCCGCTGCACGTAGACCCCGGTGGCCGCCCGCGACTGGCAGGAGATGGCGTTGACGGCCTGGCGAATGACGATGCCGCGGTTGGTTGCAATGATCAAGTCGTCTAGATCGTTGACCACCCGCAGCGCCGCCAGCTGGTCATTGCCTTTGCGGAATTTGATGGCCCGCAACCCCATGCCGGCGCGCTTTTGCAGCCGGAATTGGGAGACGGGAACCCGCTTACCTAGGCCGCCTGTGGTTACTACCAAGATCCAGGGGCCTCCGTCCACCGGGGTCGTGACCTCGTCGTCACCGTCATCGGCATCATCCAGGCCGTCGCTCTCGCTGGCTAGCGCCTCGCTGAGCTGCTCTAGGGTAGCGGCACAGAGGATATCCATGCTGATCAGCTCATCCTCCTCCCGCAGGGACATGGCTCGCACACCCCGGGTGGGTCGACCTAGGGGGCGAAGCTGCTCATGGTCGGTGCGAAAGTGGATGGTCATTCCCTGGCGGGAGCCGATGATCAGGCTATCCTGCTCCCGGGCTCGGCGCACCCAGCGCAGCTGATCTCCTTCTTCTAGGGAGATGGCAATCAGGCCATTGGCGCGGATGTTGGCAAAGGCCGACAGTTCCGTTTTCTTGACGTAGCCTCCCTTGGTGAGCATCACTAGATACTCATCGTCGGTGAACTCGGTCACCGGCACTAGGGAAGTAATCTTCTCATCCCGAGGGATGGGCAGCATCTGCACGATGGGAATGCCCCGGGCGGTGCGGGAGGTCGCCGGAATTTGGTAAGCCTTGAGGTGGTAGGCCACCCCGCGATCGCTGAAGAACAGGACGCTGTCGTGGTCGCAGCAGCTAATGAAGTGCTCCACCCCGTCGTCGTCCTTCATCCGAGCCCCGGCTTTGCCGCGGGTGGCGCGGTTCTGGGCCTCAAAAGCGCTCACGGGCATCCGCTTCAGGTAGCCCTGCTCAGTCAGCAGAATAATCGCCTGCTCATTGGCGATTAGGTCCATGTCCTCCAGCTCGCCCAGGGCCTGCTCAATCACCGTCACCCGGGGCGTGGCGTAGGTCTGCTTAAGGTCGGTGGCTTCGGTCTCGACGATGCTGAGCACCCGCTCCCGCCGAGCCAAGATGTCTTCTAGGTCCTGAATCTCCGCCTGC
>JBCCAG010000531.1:0-3488 GCA_039814955.1 Cyanobacteria bacterium P01_A01_bin.135 | reverse complement strand
TGCTGGCCGTAGTCTAGGGCCAAGCTAAGCTGCTCGGGCTGGTCCGCCGCTGCTAGCCTGTTAATCAGGGTGTCTAGCAGGGCGATCGCCTGCTGCTTAAACCGTTCCCGGTGGGGCACAATCCAGGCGGCGTCGCAAGCCGGGAGTAAGTTGTCGCGATAGCACCTGGCGGCCTGCTCCAGCTCCGCTAACGATGCCGCCTTTAAAGCTGGAGCATCTGCTAGTCGGTCAAGAACGGCCACGTCAAGGTCGCACCCCACATCCATCACCCAGTGAACCGTCTTAGGCGATACCTGCAGCCAGCGATCGCCCTCGGGAATGAACTGCTTTAGGTCGTGCAGGCGGCGTCTTAGGTTTGCCTTGGCTTCTGGGGCAGCGACCTCGGGCCATAGCTGCGCCGCCATCTGAGTCCGGAGCTGGGGCTCTTCGCGATGCAGGAGAATGAACGCCAATATCGACTGGAGTCGTTCAGCCTTGCCCCTCTTCTGAGGAGTCCCGTTGACGGAACAAAAAAATTCTCCAAACAGCTTGATTTGTAGTCGGTTAGGCACCAGGAAGAAGACCCGTCACTTAAGGTTGGCAACTCGTGGAGTCACCGGTACGGGTATCTTACGCCGCCGTTCCTTTAGGTACTCAATAATTATGGGAGGTTTAAGATTCTATTGAATGTGCGACTGTTCTAACGCGCGAGGTTAGGGTTTCTAGGGCGATCGCAGTCATCCTAGTTGAGGAGCCTACTCGGCTTGCCGAATAGCAACGGCAGTATGTCAGCCAGTGGGTCTGCCACAGCAATATCCCGCTTCGCGGCCCAATATTCGCTCAAATAGTGAATCTGCCGCAGCCCCACTATTAAATTAAGGCCAGGTACGGCAATCCACCAGGTCGTTAGGGGCGGCTTCAGGCCAGTCTCTCGGTAAAGCTGATTGACCGTTTGATAAAGGCGAAACTGAACGATGTAGATCCAGGCGACCCCCAACAGAGAGAACCAGCCAAACCAGCCTGGAACGTCCGGGTCTAGCCACCAGAGCAGTTGGGGAACCGCTACCCCTAAAACAAAGGGAGCCAGGCAAAGGGTCCCTGACCAGCCCTCACCTCGGTACGCCCGCAGCTCCTCTTGGATGATCCATTTATACCAGCCGTAGTACAGCAGCCCCGTCAGGCCAGATAGCAGGATGACCCGCCAGAGTGGACGCGGTTGACCTAACGGTGAAGTCGGTGATGCCATAGAGAACCTAGAAGGGGACGTCGAAATCGGGCTCCCCATTTTCAACCGTGGGGGGCGTATCTGCTGGGGGCGGGGTCGAGATAAAGGTGTCTATCTCTTCGTTGACTTCAGCAACTTTACCGTTGAAGAAGTCGGCAAAGCTCTTCACCGCCTGCCGGGTGCGATCGCCGTCATCGGCGGCGGAAAGATTAGCAGATGCGGCTGGGGATGGTGGAGTTGAGACAGCCGGTGCAACATCGGCAGGCGGGGGCGGAGAGACCCGGGGGAGAGCAGTTTGAGGCGGCGCGGGGACGCTTTGAGCAGGCGGGGTGGGAGTATTCGAGGGAGCCGGAAGGCTCGCGATCTGGAAGCTGACGCTGATTTGAGCGTTGAGGGCCGCCTCAAAGGCTGCCTCAATATTTTTGGTCCGCTGCTCCGCCATCTTCATCAATGGAGCTGACACCACCCCCACCCGAGCTCTGGTTCCCTCTAGGCTGACCAGATGACCGTGCTGGTCTAGCAACGCCTGGGTCCCAGGGGGGCGCAGGTACTGCAGCACGTCTCGCCAAATCTGAGCAAGTTCAGCGGTATCTGGGGAGGGTGTCGCGATTGGAGCAGCTTCAGTGACCGGCGGCGTAGAGGCGGTCACCTCGGGAACAACCGGCTCTGGTAAAGGGGATGCCGCAGAGGTAGCTGGCTCAGGTTGGGATGGTGGCGGCACAGCGCGCGGCGGCGCGGCGGGTGGGGGAGGGGCTGGCGGCGCGGCCGGCGGCGCGGAGAACTTCTTGGCGGGGGCAGGGGGAGGAGAAGCCTCTTGTGTCGCGGCAGTCGCTGCTGCTCCGCTTGACGGCAGTAGCCCCAGCAAGGTCACCTCTAGCCACAGTCGGGGCTGGGTTGTGGATTTCACCTGCACTTCGCTCTCTCGCAGCCGCTGCTGATCCTGCAGGATGGTGGGTAGCGCCAGGGCCTGGACCAGGGCCTTCATCTGCTCCCAGGTCTCATCGGTGACCGCCACCAGGTCGCGCCGGGTGGGGGCGGTTTTGGCCACCAGTAAATCCCGAAAAAAGCTGGCCAGGTTCTGCAGCACCACCAACGGCTCTCGCCCCCGGTCCATTAAGTGCCGTGCCCGCTCCAGGACTGCTGCCCCATCGTCAGCGGCGATCGCCTGGCTGAGGCTGAGCAACTCTCGCTCCGGCACCGCCCCCACTAGATCCCATACGGTCTCGGCCTCGATCTTGCCTTCCGCCAGGCTGAGCTGGTCCAGCAGGCTCTCCGCGTCCCGCAGCCCCCCCTGGGAAATCTGCGCCACCAGGGCCACCGCCGCTGGGGAGATGGCGATCGCCTCTTGGGCAGCGATGTGCTGCAGGTGGTCGGTCATGCTCCCCAGCGGGATGCGGCGAAAGTCGAACCGCTGGCAGCGGGAAATAATCGTGGCCAGCACCCGCTGGGGGTCCGTAGTAGCCAGCACAAACACCACGCGCTCCGGCGGCTCCTCCAGGGTCTTCAGCAGGGCGTTGAAGGCCGCCGTGCTGAGCATATGCACCTCGTCGATGATGTACACCTTGTAGCGGCACTGCACTGGGGCAAACTGGGCCCGCTCAATCAGGTCGCGGATGTTGTCGACCCCAGTGTTGCTGGCGGCGTCAATTTCAATCACGTCCAGCGCTGCCCCTTTGGTGATGGCTACGCAGGTCTCGCAGGTGCCGCAGGGGTCTGGGGTGGGGGCGCTGGCGCTAACGCAGTTGAGGGACTTAGCCAGGATGCGGGCGCTAGAGGTTTTGCCCGTGCCGCGGGGACCGCAGAACAGGTAGGCAGGCGCGATCCGCGACTGGCGCAGGGCGTTGGTGAGGGTGGCGGCGATCGCCGCTTGCCCCACCAGTTGAGCAAAGGTTTGGGGGCGGTATTTGTGGTGTAGCGGTTCGTAGGCCATGCGATCGCGGAGAGTAGCGAGGGGCTATGGTCCAGCTTAGCCCACCGGCTTCACCCGCATCAGGGGCTGATTAAACTCCACCGGCTCCCCGTTTTCGACTAAAATCTCCACGACTTCGCCGCTTACCTCGGCCTCTATTTCGTTCATCAGCTTCATCGCTTCAATGATGCACACCGTCTGGCCTTTGGTAACCCGATCGCCCACGTTAATGAAGGGGGGCTCATCCGGGGCTGGGGCGCGGTAAAAGGTGCCTACCATGGGAGAGGCCACCTCTGCCGAATCGGAGTCGCGTGATTGGTGGGGGGTGGGAGCGGGGGCGCTAGCCGCCGGCTCCACAGGCCGAGGCGGCAGGGT
>JBCCAG010000617.1:0-3017 GCA_039814955.1 Cyanobacteria bacterium P01_A01_bin.135 | reverse complement strand
AGGCCCTGCCCCCGCGCCGCCGCAGATAGTTTCGTAATACTGATGCCGCTGGTTGCCAAAGGTAAAGTTGTTCATCGTCCCCTGCCCCGCCGCCATCACCCCCAGCGCCCCGTACAGGGCATTGGCGATCGCCTGGGAGGTCTCCACGTTGCCGGCCACCACCGCCGCTGGGTAGCAAGGGTTGAGCAAACAGCCCTCAGGAATGGTGATTTGGATGGGGGCTAAGCAGCCGGCATTGAGGGGAATTTCATCGTCGACGAGGGTACGGAAGACGTAGAGCACCACCGCCTTGGCGATCGCGAGGGGGGCGTTGAGATTAGAGTCCTGCTGGGGGGAGGTGCCGGTGAAATCTACATGGGCCGTTTGCTGCTGGTGGTCGATGGTGACCCGCACCTGAATCACACAGCCGTTATCCATCGGGTAGATGAATTCGCCGCCCGTCAAAGAAGCGATCGCCCCCTGCACCGACGCGGTGGCGTTGGCTTGCATATGGCCCATGTAGGCCTGCACCGTGTCTAGGCCGTAGTGGTCGCTGATCCGCCGCAGCTCCTGGATGCCCCGTTCGTTGGCGGCAATTTGGGCCTTGAGATCCGCTAGGGTTTGCTCGGGGTTGCGAGCCGGGTAGGGGCCAACGGCCAAATGCTCCAGCAGGGCCTCGGCCTGCAGCTTGCCTCCCGTCACCAGCGGCAGGTTATCTAGCAGCACCCCCTCCTCTTCAATGGTGCGGCTATTGGGGGGCATGGACCCCGGGGTGATGCCGCCGATGTCGGCGTGGTGACCGCGGGAGGCGACATAAAAGGCAGGGGCCTCGCCGCCTAAGAATACTGGCGTAATCACCGTCACGTCGGGCAGGTGGGTGCCGCCGTTGTAGGGGTTATTGGACAAGTACACATCCCTCGGCTTTAGGGTGCGGGCGTTGAGCAAGCTGCTGACGCTCTCACTCATGGAGCCCAAATGCACGGGGATGTGGGGGGCGTTGGCCACCAGCTGGCCCTGGGAATCGAACAGAGCGCAGGAAAAATCTAGCCGCTCTTTAATGTTGACCGAGTGGCTGGTGTTCTGCAGGGTGATGCCCATCTGATCGGCGATCGCCTTGAACAGGTTATTAAAGATCTCCAGCAGCACGGGGTCGGGTTGGGCATGAGGTTGGGTACCCACTTGAGCCGTGACCGCTAGCCCTGCCTCCGTGGCTATGCGATGCATGATTAGGTAGTTACGCGCCGTTAGGGTCGCCTGCCAGCCCAGCTCTACTACATTGGTGCCTGTGGCCTCCACGATCAGCGCCGGACCCGCAACCTCATCACCGGGCCGCAGGTCCTGCCGTTGGTACACCGGGGCGTCGTGCCAGTCGCTTCGGCTGTAGAGTCTCGCGGTGGCGATAGGCGTCAGCGGGCCACTGCGCTCCGGGGGGACCCAGGCGTCTTCCAGCGGCTCCGCCGCCCCAATCACCTCCACCGATACCGCTTCTACCGTCAGCGCTGCCTCAGGTGCCGTAAAGCCGTAGCGCTGCCGATGCTGGGCCTCAAATCGCGATCGCATTTCAGCGACGCTGCCCGTTTCCACCCTCAGAGCTGTATCGCTGCCGGGGTAGCGCAGGTGCGTTTTTTGCACCACTGTCACGCGCTCTGGCCCAATGCCCTGGGTCTGAATCTCATTTCGCCCCGCCGCTTCCAGTTCCGCCAAGGTTGCCTGCATTGGGGGCAGCGTCTGCGCCGATAGCTCCACCTCTACCGCTTTTTCCTTCAGGCTGCGCACATCTGCCAGGCCAATGCCGTAGGCCGACAGCACCCCCGCGTAGGGATGCAGGAAAATCTGCTGCATCCCCAACGCCTCAGCAATTAGGCAGGCGTGCTGGCCCCCCGCCCCGCCAAAGCAGCACAGGGTATAGCCCGTGACGTCGTAACCCCGCTGCACGGATATCTTCTTAATGGCGCTGGCCATTTTGTCCACCGCAATGGCCAGGTACCCCGCCGCCACCTGCTCCGGAGTGCGGTTATCCCCCGTCTGCTGCGAAATGGCTGTGGCCTGCTCAGTAAAGGCCTGCTGCACCGCACCCTTGTCCAGCGGCAGGTTCCCCTCCGGCCCAAAAACCTGAGGAAACAGCGCCGGCTGCAGCTTGCCCAGCATCACGTTGCAGTCTGTCACCGTCAGCGGTCCCCCTTGGCGGTAGCACATTGGCCCCGGCTGCGCCCCGGCAGAGTCTGGCCCCACCCGATACTTGGCCCCGTCAAAGGAGAGGATAGAACCGCCCCCTGCGGCCACTGTATGAATGGAAAGCATGGGCGATCGCAGCCGCACCCCGGCCACCTCGGTCTCAAAGGTGCGCTCGTACTCGCCGTTGAAGTGGGAGACGTCGGTGGAGGTGCCCCCCATATCAAAGCCGATGATCCGGTCAAAGCCCGCCTGTTGGCTGGTCTTCACTGCGCCGACGATGCCCCCTGCAGGCCCTGAGAGCAGGCTGTCTTTGCCTTGGAACAATGCCGCATCGGTGAGCCCGCCGTCGGACTTCATAAACTGCAGCTTCGGACCTGTTTCTCCAGCCATTCTTTCTCCAGCCGTTAGCGCCCCGGCCACCTGGTCTACATAGCGCCGCAGCACCGGAGAGAGGTAGGCATCCACCACGGTGGTATCCCCCCGGCTCACCAGCTTCATCACCGGGCTCACCTCATGGGAGACCGACACCTGAGTAAACCCCACCTCGCGGGCGATCGCCGCCACCTGACGCTCGTGGTCTGGGTAGCGGTAGCCGTGCAGAAACACCACCGCACAGGCACGAATGCCGTCGTCATGGGCGGCCTGTAGGGACTCGGTCACCTGCCCTAGTTCGTCTTTTGTCAGGGGCGTGAGTGCCTCCCCTTGGGCGCTGTAGCGTTCGTCTACTTCCACCACCCGCTCATGCAGCACCTGCGGTAGGACGATGTGGCGGGCGAAGATATCGGGGCGATTTTGGTAGCCGATGCGCAGGGCGTCGGCGAAGCCTCGGGTAGTGACTAGCAGAGTGCGATCGCCTTTGCGCT
>JBCCAG010000592.1:0-3160 GCA_039814955.1 Cyanobacteria bacterium P01_A01_bin.135 | reverse complement strand
TAGCGGACAAATGGCTGAACCTGACGCGGCTGGAGCTGATTGTTTACACCGATAATGGGCCGGCGGTGCGACTGTATAAAAAGTTTGGCTTTGTGGTGGAGGGGACCCTGACGCAATATGCGTTTCGCGACGGGGCCTATGTGGATGCCTACACCATGGCCCGGCTCAAACCTTGAGCTATCGAGTCACCCGCAGCTGCTCCTCCCGGCGAATCAAGCTGTCGCACAGCATGCTGATGATATGGGCTTGCAGGGCCTGGGCTAGGTCAGGGTCATCCTCATTCATGCGGCTGAACGCAGCTTGGGACAGCCGGTGCACCTGGCTAGGCTGGCCCGTGACCACCGACGTGGAAATCGGCACCTTACCGAAAAAGCGCATTTCCCCCACGATGCCGCCGCCGAATAGGGTTTTGAGCCGCTTGGGGCATTCTCCCGCATCCAGCAGCACGCTGATCTGCCCGGACTCCACAAAGTATAGGTCCGACACCGCCTCGCCCCGCCGAAAGATGTAGTGACAGGCGGGCAAAGACTGGGGCTCCAAGTAGGGCATAAACCGCTCGGCCTGCGGCTGGGTGAGGAATAGCTGGCTGAGCTGGGTTTGAATCGGAGACGCTGGGGGCGCTGCCACCTCCCCTAAGCCCAAGAGCTGCTGCTCGCACCACTCCAATCCCCGGTCGAGGTCGGGAAACTGATGGCAGTAGTCTAGGGCTTCATCAAAGCCGTCGCCCCGCTGAAGCTGGGCGGCAAGGGTAGCGCTGAGGTTGGTGAACACCAGGGTAAAGGACTGGCGGTGAGCCTGGCGCAGCAGCTTGCTGAAGATCAGCACCGCCGAGGAATCGAGGCCCACCACCTGACGAAAATCCAGCACCACATAGCGCAGCGGTGGTGGGCCTGCTTCCGCCTCGGTGGCCGTCTGCAGGCGATCGCTCACCTTATGCATTAAGTAGGTGGCCGTGCCAAAAAACAAAAAGCCCTGCAGCTCCAGCAGGTATATCTGCTCCCCGCCGGTGGCCAGCCGCTGCTGCTGCTCCGGGGTGCGGTCTAAATTACTGCGCAAGCCAGCGCCCGTGGCTTCTTCCTTCGCCACATCCACATGGCTGTACTGATACATAAAGGTAAGCACCGTGAGCCCAAAGCCCGCCGCCACGCCCTGCAAAAAACCCACCGCATCAATCACCACTACGGTGACCCACACCGCCAAGTAATCCATCAGCGGCAGCTGAAAATAGGCCCGGTAAAACCACTGCAGCAGCAAAGACAGCCCCAGATACAGCAGCAGGCACCCCAGCAGCGCTTTAGGGAGATAGGCCAAGAACGCCGCCCCCACCACCAACACCGCGATCGCCGGCAGGGTGGTGATTAGCCCCGTCATCCGGAAGGGAGCGCCCATATCGTAGGCCAGCAGGGTGCTGGGCATGGCCTGGCTACCCACCATGCCGCCCCCCAGCCCCGATGCCAAGTTGCCGATCCCCACCGCCTGCATCTCGCGGCTGAGGTCCATATCCTGGTCGGCCACTAGCTCAATGCTGCTGTTGCTGAGCAGCAAAGACAGCAGCGAAACAAAGGCAATGGTGAGCATGGTACCCGACTGGGCAGCGATCGCCCCCCAGTCCACCTGGCCCAGCATCGACAGGGTCAGGGGCTGCCATAGCCCACCGTTGGTGTCGGGAAATGGTCCCAGCAGCAGCCCCTGCTCCCTGGCCACCGATAGCGGCATGTGGCTAGCCCATAGCCCCAAGTAAAACAGCCCCGTACAGCCCAATAGGGATACCGGCAGCACCCAAGGCTGGTCAAACCGCCGGGTTAACAGCAGCAGCAGCAGAGCAAACCCCAAGCCCGGCAGCCAGCACAGCTGCTGCTGCGGCTCTACCAGCTGCGGCAAGGTCCTAACGGTGAGGGGCAAATCGGTACACACCTGCACAAACCCCTTGACGAGCAGCCACCCCGTCCCCGCCATAAACCCGCCAATCACCGGGTAGGGCACCACGCGAATCCGCTCCCCCAGCTTGAAGACCCCCAGCACCAGCAGCAGCAGCCCCGTGACCAGGGAGGACAGTGCGATCGCCGCCAGCACCGTGGCCAGCAGCGCGTCACCGGTAACCTGGGTGGACAGGGCCTCGGCCAAATCCGCCGCCAACAGGGCCACGATGGCGGTGGGGGCCGCCAGGGGCGTGGCGATTAGGCCCGGCAGGGTGCTGAGTACCGCCACTACCGCAGAAATGATGCTGGTACTGAATAGGGCCATCCCTAGCCCAGCAGGCAAAAACGCTGCCAGCGGGCCAGAGAAAATTAAGCTGGCGTAAGAGATAGCCCGCATGGCCCCCACGACGCCGGTAATCAGCCCTGCTGGGATGCTGGGGAGCACCTCGGGGCGGACAACAGTCCGCAGGCGCTGCAGCAGCGTAGAGAAGGGCGTTGAAGCCAGTTGGGTCATAGAAGGCGAAGGCGGTGGCAGGAGGGCCGACTAAGCCTCTAGGATGCGGCCAGTCCTTGTGATTTTATAGCCAAACACCCCAAAGGGAATGGTCTCGTTGTTGTTCACCAGCACCACGTTGTCCTGAGACAGAATGTCTAGCTCCAGATCCGCGCCATCTAAATCGGCCTGGAGATTGACGGTTGCCCCCGTTCCCGCTGAAGAGTCGAATTGAAGCTTGAACTGACTGGCGTAGTAGGAGGAAAACACCAAAAAGCGGCCCCGCAGACTCCTATAGGTGGCTTCGTCCTCGCGCTTCATGCGCTTGACAGCCCGCTCTAGCTGAATTACCCCCAGCTTATCGGAGCGGAAGTGGCGAAACTTGACCTGGGAAATTTCAAGGTTGAGGGTGAACTGGGACTGTCGCTTTAGGTTAATGCCCAGGGCGTTGAGCACGTTGACGGCTACTTCCCCGCTGAATGAGCCTTTGGCTTCCTTGAGGTTGACCCCGGCGGGCACGAGCTCCGTTTCAAAATCGGTGTCGCTGAAGTCATCGCCGAGCAGATACCGGATGTTGCCGATCCACTGGTCCACCTCGGGGGATTCCAGAATGGCACCGGGAATAATTTTCGGGTTGGTAACTTTCAAGAAGTTGATTTCAGGCAGCGCCTGGTCTAGCAATTGCTCAATGTCTTTCACGGCGTTGTCCTTGGTTTGGCCGGTGGGAGTGAGGTTATTCTACGCTAGC
>JBCCAG010000784.1:0-2240 GCA_039814955.1 Cyanobacteria bacterium P01_A01_bin.135 | reverse complement strand
GCGATCATCGAGGGCTACGTCATAGAAGGGCATGTGCCCGCCTCAGACGTGCGGCGGCTACTGGCAGAGCGGCCCAACGTGCGGGGCATCGCCGCACCAGGGATGCCGGTGGGCTCGCCGGGGATGGAAATGGGCGATCGCCGGGACCCCTACACCGTGGTTTCCTTTACAGATAACGGCGCAACTGCCGTCTTTGCAGAGCACACCTAACGCCCCACTGCTTACCGACCCACCAGGCGATCGCGCAGGTGCTTGATCCGGTCCCGCAGCTTGGCCGCCTCCTCAAACTCCAGGCTCTTGGCCGCCTCCTTCATCTGGGCCTCCAGCTTCACAATCAGGTCAGGAATATTGTCCAGCGACAGGTCGTCGGCGTGCTCGTAGGCCTCCTCCAATTCCTGGGCGCTCACCCGGCGGGAGATTTCTAGGAACTCCAAGATGGCGTTGCTGGACTTTTTAACGATGGGCTTGGGCACAATGCCATGCTTTTCGTTGTACTCCTGCTGGATGGCGCGGCGGCGCTCGGTTTCGGAAATGGCCTTCGCCATGCTGTCCGTCAGGTTGTCGGCGTAGAGGATGGCTTGGCCTTGAACGTGGCGCGCCGCTCGGCCGATGGTCTGAATCAGCGATCGCTCCGCCCGCAAGAAGCCCTCTTTATCGGCGTCCAAAATCGCCACCAGGGACACCTCCGGCAGGTCTAGGCCCTCCCGCAAGAGGTTCACCCCCACCAGCACGTCAAAGGTGCCGTGGCGTAGGTCCTGCAGAATCTCGATGCGCTCAATGGAGTTGATTTCCGAATGCAGGTAGCGCACTTTGACGCCGTGGTCCTGCAGGTACTCCGTCAGGTCCTCCGCCATGCGCTTAGTGAGGGTAGTCACCAAGACTCTCTCCTGGCGCTCTACCCGCTGCCGCGCCTCCCCGAGCAGGTCGTCGATTTGCCCGGAAGTGGGCCGCACGAAGATTTCTGGGTCCAGCACCCCGGTGGGGCGAATCACCTGCTCAGCGACACGTCCGGTGCCTAGCTCGTACACCTTCTTGCCGGTCTTGCCTTCCTCGTCTTTGAATTCCCCCTCGGAGAGCTCCAGCTCCCAGTTGCCCGGCGTCGCCGACACAAAAATGCACTGGTTCACCTTGTTCCAGAACTCCTCCGCCTTTAGGGGCCGGTTGTCCGCCGCGCTAGGCAGGCGGAAGCCGTGGTCAATCAGCACCTTTTTACGGGCCTGGTCGCCGTTGTACATGGCTTGGATCTGCGGGATAGATACATGGGACTCATCCACCACCAGCATCCAGTCCTTGGGGAAGTAGTCCACCAGGCACTCCGGCGGCGCACCGGGCAGGCGGCCTGCCAGGTGGCGGGAGTAGTTCTCCACCCCGTTGCAGTAGCCAATTTCCCGCAGCATCTCTAGGTCGTAACGGGTGCGCTGCTCTAGCCGCTGGGCCTCTAGCAATTTGTTGGCTCCCTCTAAGACTTCGAGCTGGTCCCGCAGCTCTAGCTGGATGGCGTCACAGGCCGCTTCCAGTCTCTCCTCGGGGGTGACGAAGTGGCGGGCGGGATAGACGTTCAGCGCGTCCATGCTTTGCAGGGTCTCTCCGGTTAAGGGGTCCACATAGCGAATGGCGTCGATCTCATCGCCAAAGAACTCTACCCGAATCACCCGGTCCTCGTAGGCGGGGCCGATTTCCAGCACGTCGCCTTTGACGCGGAACTTGCCTCGGCTCAGGTCTAGGTCATTGCGGGTGTACTGGATGGCGGCTAGGTCCCGCAATATCTGCCGCTGGTCCATCTCCATGCCTACCTGCAGCGGGATGGAGGCCTTCAGGTACTCCGACGGAATACCCAGACCGTAGATGCAGCTCACCGAGGCCACCACCACCACATCCTTACGCTCAAACAGCGATCGCGTGGCCGAGTGGCGCAGCATGTCGATTTCGTCGTTGATGGAGGCCGTCTTGGCGATGTAGGTGTCAGTAACCGGGATGTAGGCCTCGGGCTGGTAGTAGTCGTAATAGCTGATGAAGTATTCGACGGCGTTCTCCGGGAAAAACTCCCGCAGCTCGTTGCACAGCTGGGCCGCCAGGGTCTTGTTGTGGGCCAGCACCAGGGCCGGTTTGCCCACCTGCTCAATGGTGCGGGCAATGGTGTGGGTCTTGCCGGTGCCGGTGGCCCCTAGCAGGGTCTGGTACCGGCTACCGGAGTTGATGTATTTAACGAGCTGCTTAATGGCCTTGGGCTGGTCACCCGT
>JBCCAG010000342.1:0-4793 GCA_039814955.1 Cyanobacteria bacterium P01_A01_bin.135 | reverse complement strand
GATCGCTACAGTCGGCGAGCGCCTCAATCAAATGGTGCTGACATTCTGGAAAACGAGGAATAGTCACTGGCAACAGCGAGCAGCTTAACGACCCGGTCATCCCACAAGCTTAATCGGGTGTGGCGATTTCAGTCACCTCGATCTCCTCAATCTTCACCCCCAGATAGCACTGCGGATTGGCAATGCAGCGATATACTGGCAGTAGGATCTTGAAGAATCGTGAATCTCCGGGGTCCGAATCCCCGCCTCTCGACTTGTTGATACCCTTGAGCGCATGAACACTGGACTCGACCTGCAGGCTAGCTTCATTCAACTGTTAACCCAGCTTGGTCTGCCTCAGGGCGTGGCCAAAACCGTCTGGCTTCCCCTCCCGATGCTGATTGTGCTAGTGGGGGCGACGGTGGGTGTCCTGGTTTCCACTTGGCTAGAGCGGAAGGTGTCCGCTGCTGTTCAGCAGCGCATCGGCCCAGAATACGCCGGTCCCTTGGGGCTACTCATCCCCGCCGCTGATGGGCTGAAGCTCCTGGTTAAGGAAGACATCCTCCCGGCTAAAGCAGATCCCATTCTCTATACCCTAGGGCCGGTGCTGGTGGTGGTGCCGGTATTCCTCTCTTACCTAATCATCCCCTTTGGCCAAAACTTGATGATTAGCAACCTGGGGGTGGGCATCTTCCTGTGGATCGCCCTGTCCAGCATTGCCCCCATCGGTCTGTTGATGGCGGGTTACTCCTCCAACAATAAGTATTCACTGCTGGGCGGGCTGCGAGCGGCCGCCCAGTCGATTAGCTACGAGATTCCCCTGGCCCTGGCGGTGCTGGCGGTGGTGATGATGTCTAACTCCCTCAGCACGGTAGATATTGTTCAGCAGCAGGCGGGCTACGGCATCTTGAGCTGGAACGTCTGGCGTCAGCCGGTCGGCTTTGTGATTTTTGTGATTGCGGCCCTGGCGGAGTGTGAGCGGCTTCCCTTTGACCTGCCCGAAGCAGAGGAGGAGCTGGTGGCCGGATACCAAACTGAGTACGCGGGCATGCGCTTTGGCCTATTTTACCTGGGGTCCTACGTCAACCTGGTGCTGTCGGCCCTGTTTGTGTCGGTGCTCTACCTGGGGGGCTGGAGCTTCCCGGTGCCGGTTGAGGCGATCGCCGACTGGACTGGCCTTGACCCGGCTACGCCCTGGCTGCAGGTGCTTACTGGCGCTCTAGGCATCATTATGACCGTGGTTAAGGCGTACCTGCTGGTATTCTTTGCCGTCTTGCTGCGCTGGACCGTTCCCCGCGTTCGCATTGACCAGCTCCTTGACCTAGGTTGGAAATTCCTGCTGCCAGTGGCACTAGCCAACCTGCTGCTCACTGCTGCCCTAAAGCTATCGTTCCCGTTCGCCTTCGGTGGCTAGAAAGCTGCTGACGCTGGTAAAACGCTGATAAAAGATAGATCTCTAAATCGTTTCTACTGTTGTAAACCGCCATTCCATACCCATGCTCAATTTTCTTAAGCAAGTTGGCGACTATACAAAGGGTGCCGTTGAAGCGGCCCGCTATATTGGCCAAGGTTTGTCGGTCACCTTTGACCACCTGCAGCGTCGCCCGGTCACGGTTCAGTACCCCTATGAAAAACTGATTCCCTCCGAACGGTATCGGGGCCGCATCCACTTCGAGTTTGACAAGTGCATCGCCTGCGAGGTGTGCGTACGGGTCTGCCCCATCAACCTGCCGGTGGTAGATTGGGAATTCAATAAGGCCGCCAAGAAGAAAAACCTCAAGCATTACAGCATCGACTTTGGGGTGTGCATTTTCTGCGGCAACTGCGTGGAATACTGCCCCACCAATTGCCTATCAATGACTGAGGAGTATGAGCTTGCCGCCTACGACCGCCATGAGCTCAACTACGACAACGTCGCCCTGGGTCGCCTGCCCTACAAGGTGACCCAGGACCCGATTGTGACGCCGCTGCGGGAATTTGCCTACCTGCCCAAGGGCGTGATCAGCCCCCACAATCTGCCCGAGGGTAGCCGCCGCTCTGGTAAACTGCCGGAAGAAATCCTAGAAGAGCTGGACTCTCAGGATGGCGAAGCTACTGAAGCTGTGAGCAACAACTAACCGTAAGCAATAAGTAAAGGGACCGAAAGACTGTGAATTTAGCCGAAGGGGTTCAGCTTGTCTCCCTGATTATTCTGGGAGCGATGATGCTGGGAGCGGCGCTAGGCGTCGTTTTACTGAAGAATATTGTCTACTCGGCGTTCCTGCTAGGCGGTGTGTTCATCAGCATGTCGGGGATGTACATTTTGCTGAACGCCGGGTTTGTGGCTGCAGCCCAAATCTTGATCTACGTCGGCGCCGTCAACATTTTGATTCTGTTTGGAATCATGCTGGTCAATAAGGAAGAGCCCTATTTAGAGGGTAGCCGGGTCTGGCTAGGTCGGGCGGTGACTGGCCTGGTGTGCCTAGGGCTATTTGGTCTATTAGGGGCGATGATCGTGGTGACGCCCTGGACGCTTTCCACTGCGGTAGCGGCAGGGGAAGATGCCACCGTCGAAATTGCTAAGCATCTGTTCACCGACTATCTGCTGCCCTTTGAGCTGGCCTCGGTGCTGCTGCTGATGGCGCTGATTGGCGCTATTGTGTTGGCCCGGCGAGAGCTGCTGCCAGATGACGGTCAGGCTCAGCCCGCGCTGATGCTGCCCGAGCGGCCCCGTTTAGCCGCAGCCAAGGATTTGGCTGAGCAAGTGCGGCGCTAGGCCGCTGTGGCCGCTTACTGTTGGCGGCCTGTTGTCTCCCCTTACCGTTGACTCATTAGCCCAACCCAACCCCATGCAGCTCGAATACTTTCTGCTACTAGCCGCCGCCCTATTCTGCATCGGCATCTATGGCCTGGTCACCAGCCGCAACGCGATTCGCGTTTTGATGTCTATTGAGCTGTTGCTCAATGCGGTGAACCTTAACTTACTAGCCTTTTCCAACTACCTTGATCCAGCCGATATTAAGGGGCAGGTGTTCGGTGTATTCATCATCACCATCGCGGCAGCAGAATCAGCGGTGGGACTGGCCATTGTTTTAGCTATCTACCGCAACCGCAACACGGTTGATATGGAACAGTTTAATCTCCTGAAGTGGTAGCCCCGTGGAACTTAATCAGGTGATTATCGCCCATAAGGCTGGCGATACCCTCAGCCGCCACTGGGCTGAAACCTGTGCAAAACAGCTTGAGGCCCGCGGTAGCCGCGTTCTAATGGGACCTAGCGGCCCTCAGGACAATCCCTATCCGGTTTTTCTGTCTTCAGCAACTCACGACATCGACCTGGCGATTGTCTTTGGGGGCGATGGAACTGCCCTAGCTGCTACAAGACATCTAGCGCCAGAGGGCATTCCCATCCTCGCCGTTAATGCGGGGGGGCACCTGGGCTTTTTGACTGAGTCCTTAGACGAATTTCAAGACTCTGAGCAGGTGTGGGACCGACTGCTGGAAGATCGCTACGCCGTGGAGCGCCGGATGATGCTGCAGGCGGCGACCTTTGAAGGGAACCGCAGTAACTTAGAGCCCACCAGCGATCGCTTTTTGGCCCTCAACGAGATGTGCGTCAAACCGGCCTCCGCTGATCGTATGATTACGTCGATTCTAGAGCTAGAGATCGACGGTGAAGTGGTTGACCAGTACCAAGGCGACGGCTTGATTGTGGCCACTCCCACGGGCTCTACCTGCTACACCGTGGCGGCTAATGGTCCTATCGTCCATTCGGGAATGGATGCCATTGCCGTTACCCCTATCTGTCCCCTCAGCCTTTCTAGTCGCCCCATCGTCATTCCACCGGGCTGCGTGGTCAGCGTTTGGCCCCTCACCGATCGGGAGCTGACCACTAAGCTGTGGATGGACGGCGTGCTCTCCACGTCAATCTGGCCGGGCCAGCGGGTCGATATTCGCCGCGCCGACTGTTCCGCTCACTTCATCATCCTGCGAGAGAACCACTCCTACTACCAGACGCTGCAGGAGAAGCTGCACTGGGCCGGGGCTCGCATTCGCTACAGCAATAATCACCGCAATTAAGTAAGCGGCCATAAGGCGATTCTGTTAGGGGGGCGAACCCTCAAGATCCTTTACCTTGTGGCCAGCCATTTGAACGCCTCGCGCTGAATGGTCTTGTGACTCTCAGCAGGGGGCTAACGTGATCAAGCTCTCAGACTCAGCGTTAGATCCATCAGTTCGTTGATCAGCTCAGTATGCTTATATACATCCATAGAAGCTAACTACCTGGATGCTACCGAGAAACTGCGACTTTGTGCATTGCATTTGCCCTCGATAGCAACTAAGTTAGCAAGCATGTCAGGGTGCAAGTACGACGCTGATTTACGCCTACAGCGCAAGCGTCGGATAGCCGTTAGCATGGCTAGCTAGATTTGATTAAGGCAACACATCGGTAATGTTCGGCATTCAACCACTTTGTAGCAAACAATACAGCTATTCCCATTATGGCTGTGGCGATCGCTAACTGTCTGCCTCGCTAATTGTCTGCCCAGTTTTTGTTCAAACCGACCTGCTTTGACCGAGCCGATAGTAGCGCACAAGCCGAGCTTTGTAACCTCTGGAGTATAACGATGACGTCACACACCATAACTGCATCTACGACTGCTGTTGAATGTCCCAAGTGCGGTAAGCTCACAATCGTATCTCAGCCTGACAACTCCTACCGCTGTCTGAGCTGCGATTTCCACAGAGATTTTTCCAAAGACAAAAAGAAGAAAGGTAGTAAATCTGGCGGTATGCTACCCCCACTCCTAATCACAGCAGGCTTGCTGCTACTG
>JBCCAG010000811.1:0-2153 GCA_039814955.1 Cyanobacteria bacterium P01_A01_bin.135 | reverse complement strand
TGTGCCGGTAGCTCTCCCTGGTTAAGGATGCGATCGCGCTGCTGCCACAGCAAACTAGCGGCGGTGGGGTCTAGATGAATGGCGAGCAGGGATTTGAGCTGCTGATTCTCCCACTGGGCGTTGAGCTGCGCCCCCAGAATTGCCAAGAGGCTGGCGGCAATGGGGGCGGCCAGGGGAAGCCACACCTGCCCTACCAATGCCCCCAGCCCCACCGCCAGCCAAATCCCCGGCAGCGCGAAGGCCGCGGGCCGGAGCCGGGACCGCTGTAGCGCCAGCGCCAGCAGGGTCATCCCCGCTACTAGGGGCACCAGCAGCCACCCCGGCGGGCGACGCAGGGGGCGGCCGTTGAGCAAGTTGTCGATAACGGCCGCATGGAGGTAAACGTTAGAGGCCGGCACCGCTGAATTGAACGGCGTTCGCAGGGGGTCAATGCCGGTGGCCGTGACCCCCACCAGCACAATGCGGCCATTGAAAGTGTCTGGGGCGGTGCGTCCGAGCAGAATGCAGTCCAGCGGGTAGATGGGGAGCTGCTCAGGCTCTGGCGGGCGGCAGCCCTGGGGCGTCGAGACGGGCCCCGGCCAGTTGACCCATAGCGGCGACGGGGAGGGGGGAGTGGCTGGCCGTTTGTCACTCGCCTCCGCTGCTGCGCCTGTAGCCAGGTCACCGCCAACCACCGCCCGCTGGCTCTCGTAGTATAGCTGCACCAGAGCGGCCCCAAAGGTGGACACATCCCCTTGGTAGCGGGCCACCGCGCGGGTGACGCCGTCGCTGTCGGCCGTGATCATAACATGGCCGTGGGCGGCAGCAGCGGCTTTGAGCGGGGGTACTGGCTGCAGCAGTCGACCTTGGGGGGAGGCGGCTAGGGGCAGGGCGACGGTCCAGTGGCGGTCCATGGCGGCGGCTAGGGTCTCGTCATGGGGGGAGGGGTCAACGAACAGCAGGTCAAAGCCGATGGCCGCCGGAGGGGATACCAGCAGCCGGTTGAGGAGCTCAGTGTAGTACTGACGGCTGATGGGGAACTGGCCGTAACGCTCCAACGTGCGGTCATCAATGGCAATCACGGCAATGCGCGGGTCCCACTCCAGGGGGGCGATCGCCTGCCGGAGGTGAAACAGCATCTTGTAGCCCGCGTAGTCCAAGGTGCGCCAGCCCCCCACCGCCTGCACACCTAGGGCAACCAAGCCTGCCGCCACCCCAATGCCCCACAGCCGAGCAGGTTTGAACTGCCGCAGGTGGCGCAGCTGCGCTATCCAGGGGGATGCTGCAACCATGACCTTACCTTAGCGTCCGTCCCGCCGCAGGATGAGGCGGTAGTCTCGCTGCTCTCCCATGGGGTTCTGCACCGTCAGCAGCGCGAGACGGCTGCGCGGCAGGGTGGGCACCAGAATCGAGAAGCGGCCATTGGCGCGGGTGGTGACCGGCGCGTTATTCACCAATAGCTGATTCGCTGGGTCAATTTGCCCTGTCACCCGAATCCGCCCGCCGTCTTGAGTGGATGAGCGCACCTGCAGCTGCAGGGTACGGTCGAGGGGTATGGGGGGCGACGGCGGCTCTCCCGGCACGATAATGCTGGCGAAGCCCGGATTGACCAAAACCCCTACCCCCTGAGCCTGGGCCTCTACCGCGCCGCTGGTGGTGCCAATCACCGTCTTGCCGCTGGGCGCGACAACCACGCCAAAGGTTGTCCCCCGGACGGCGGCGGTGCCAGCAGGGGTATCTACCTCAAAGGAGGAGTTGGGATTGTTGAACCGGCGAATCTGTAGGCGAGCCTGGCCGCGCTCAATTCTCAAGGCCGTCACCCGCGCTCCGTCCGCCAGGGTTGCCATATCACTCACCCGCAGGCGGCTGTTCTCCGACACCTGCACGACGCCAATATCGCTGTCGAGGGCCAGGGTAGAAGCAGACAGCGCCGCTGTGGATAGGCCGCTATCGACCTGCTGGAGGCGATCGCCTTGCTTAGCGGGTCGCTGATTAGATGGGGTGAGGAGCCTCACGTCTCCCTGGATATACTCCACCTCTAGCCACCGCTCGGAGCGAGGAAGCGCTAACTGCTGTGCCTGGGCAAGGGTGCTAAACGCAGACGTACTCAGCGCTGCAATACTACCTGCTAGAAGCAAGTGGCGCTGCAAATATCTCAGTCCAACCATTTTAAG
>JBCCAG010000183.1:0-6433 GCA_039814955.1 Cyanobacteria bacterium P01_A01_bin.135 | reverse complement strand
GCTCAACCCCAACGGCAGCGTCACCCGGCAAACCATCGAGGTAGACCTGTCTGCTGACGCCGACAGCGAGGCCAACCCCCCGCTGCAGGACAACGACGCGATTATCGTCAACCGCTCCACTTTCACCCGAGTGACGGATACCCTGGGTCAGGCGGTCCGCCCTCTAGGGGGGCTGTTCTCTATTTTTCGGCTGTTTGATGACTAAGTGATGGTTAAAGCCCTGAGCATTTGACCCACCGGCTAGCCCCAGAAGAAACGGCTATCTTAGAAGCAACGCGACCAAAGCTACACCAAAACGATATAAATGAGCAGCGGCTGCGCTAGTGTTACATGTAGAGCATCTACAGTGCCGCATTCAATAGTGCCGCATCCACAAGACCGCCGCCTCGTCGGTCACCAGAGAGCTGACCCAGCCGGGCAAAAGGGAGCCTATGAAGAACCAGGTCATTGAGCTAAAGGGAGTTAGCAAAACCTTCGGCAGTAACCGCGTCCTCGACAAGGTAGACCTAACCCTTAATCGTGGGGAGGCCCTCGCCATCATTGGCCCCTCGGGCACCGGCAAGTCGACGGTGCTGCGCATCATTGCAGGACTGCTGCTGCCGGACGAAGGAGAAGTTTATGTGGACGGCGTCAAGCGCCAGGGCCTGGTCGAAAACACCCCGGACCCGATTACCGTCGGGATGGTATTTCAGCAGGCGGCCCTGTTTGACTCCCTCACGGTAGATGAGAACGTGGGATTCTCTCTGTACGAGCACTCCAAGCTGCCCCGGCCCCAGGTGCGCAATATCGTCCGCCAGAGCCTGAAGATGGTGGGACTCTCTGACATCGGCGATCGCTACCCGGCCGAGCTCTCAGGGGGCATGCGCAAGCGAGTGAGCTTTGCTCGCGCCATCATCTCCAGCCCTGACCAGCAGACGGCTGCCCCCGACCTGCTGCTGTACGACGAGCCCACTGCAGGGCTAGACCCCATCGCCTCCACCGTCATTGAAGATTTAATCCGCGACATTCAGTGCCACGAGCAGGGCTGCGGCACCTATGCTATCGTCACCCACCAAGACAGCACGATTCGCCGTACGGCTGACCGGGTGGTATTTCTTCATCAGGGCAGCGTTCGCTGGCAAGGGTCCATCGGCGAAATTGACTCCACGAGTGACCCAGCGGTGCGCCAGTTTTTCAGCGGTCAAATTGACGGACCCATCAAAGTCGTCAACTAAATTGGTACCCTTGAAGCGATGGTTCACGCCACGCTGCCCACCCCACTCACCGACAAGCCCCCATGCGATCGCGAATTGTTCGAGAAGGCTCCATTGGCCTCCTAGCCCTAGTAGGCCTATTGATTTTGGGCGGCTTAGTCTTTTGGCTACGCGGCTGGCGGCTTGGGCGACAGAGCTACCGCATCAATGTGGATTTTGGCACCGTTGCCGGGATGCAGCCGGGCGCGCCGGTTCGCTACCGGGGAGTACAGGTGGGGCGTATCAAGGCCGTGGAGCCGGGCACTAACCAGGCGCGGGTGGTGCTTGAAATCGACTCCCCTGATCTCATCATTCCCGAAGACGCCATCATTGAAGCCAACCAAGTGGGGCTGATCGGCGAAACCTCCATCGATATCGTGCCCCAGACCAGGCTACCCAGCTCCGCCCTGGAGCTGACGCCCTTTGGCGACAACTGCGACCCCAGCCTAATTCTCTGTGATGGGGCCCTAGCCCAGGGGGTAGAAGGCGTCAGCTACGACACCCTGATTCGCACCACCGCCAAACTGGCCGAACGGTTTGACAACCCGGAGCTGGTGGCGGAGATTGAAGAGCTAGTCAGCAACACTTCGGATGCGGCGGCGGGGGTGACTAACCTGACGGACGAAGTTGCCGATCTCACCGACTCCATCCAGCTTGAGCTGGGCGCCTTGTCGCGGTCCGCCACCGCCACCACTGACTCAGTAGCGAGTGCCGCCCGCCAGTTTGAGCTTACCGCGGCTCAAATCGAGGACCTGCTGCGCACCAACCAGAGCGCCCTGGCCCTCACCCTACAGAACATCAGCGGCGCTAGCGATCAGCTGCAGGCGGTGCTAGGGGGGCTGTCCCCCGCCGTTGAGGATGGGGCGTTGGCGGCCAACCTGGTGGTGCTCTCAGAGAATGCAGCGATCGCCTCAGAGAACCTGCGACAAATTTCTGACTCCCTCAACCGGGATGATACGGTGGTGCAGCTGCAGCGCACCCTCGACTCAGCCTACGAAACCTTTGAGAACGCCCGCAAAATCACAGCGGACCTGGATGCACTCACAGGAGACCCTGAATTTCGCGAGAACCTGCGGGAGCTCGTCAACGGCCTCAATGGGCTCGTCTCGCTGACAGATGCCCTAGAGCAGCAGACGGAGCTGGCCCAAACCTTGGCAGAATCAGACCCCTAACCCGCCACAACGTAGCTCTCTACTTCCTCTGATTCAAGCTGGCGCAGTAGGCTTTTGGCCTTGTTGGTAACATTGGGAGCCCCTTTGACCACCACTAAAACCTTGCCCTGCTTGAGTTGCTTAGCGTAGGACGGTCCGCTGGTTTTACCGAATAGGGTGAGGTTGCTGCCCGTAAACAGGCTGCCCACAAACCCAGCCACCGCTCCCAGTAAGCCCCCCACCAGATGGTTGCCCTGGGGCCCGAGGGAGGCCACCAAGTCATACTGGGTTGATAGGTTAAAGGCGTAGCCGCCGATGAAGCCAAAGGGCACGAGCCAGTAGGTCATGTATTTGGGGCGCTGCTGAATCCCCAGGAACTGCAGCTCTGGATCGATGGGGGTATCGCGCTCAACGACGGTAATCTGCTCAGGGGCCACCCGGTTTTGGGTCAGGGTTTCCTGGGCCGCCTGGGCAGCAGTCGGACTGGCAAAGATAGCGATAACGTAGTTCATGGTGACTCTGTAGAAGAGGGGTGAATGGTTTGCCAGGCGAGTCTTGCGGCCCCCACCATCCCCGCCTGATTGCCCAACTGGGCCACCAGCAGCTGCAGCCCGGCGCGCGAGCTGGGCAAAACCCGCCGCGATAGCTCAGCCCAGGCGGTAGGGACAAAGAAATCAGCGCTGGCGCTAATGCCGCCGCCGAGCAAGATCACCTCTGGTGTAAGCACATACACGAGGCTAGCAAGACCAGCCCCTAGATTCTTGCCGTAGGTCTGCCAAAAGGCGATCGCCTCTGGGTGGCCCGCCTGGGCCTGCTGCCCCAGCACCGCCGGGCTGAGGCCGGTGCGCCGCTGGATGGCCTGCACCGACAGATATTGCTCCATTGAGCCATCGTTGCCGCTGTTGCAGGGCGGCCCCTCAGGGTAGAGGGTGATCAGCCCCAGCTCTCCCGCCGCACCAGTGGGCCCCACAAATAGCTGCCCGTCTAGCACCACCGCCCCGCCAACTCCAGTGCCCAGGGTGAGCATGATCAAATTCTGGCAGTCGCGCCCGGCCCCCAGCCAGGCCTCCCCTAGCCCGGCGCAGTTGGCGTCATTGGCCAACACCGTGGGGTAGCCCGTGCGGGCTTCTATCCAATCGGCTAGGGGCACATCCTGCCAGCCGGCTAGATTGATGGCGACGCGAGCGATGCGCCGGGTTTGATCGACAGGGCCAGGGGTGCCAATGCCTACAGCGGCGATCGGCTGCTGGGGCAAGCGGGACTGGAGGGTGGCGATCGCCGCCACGATGGCCTCTAGGACCGCCTGCGGTTTGGCTGGCTGGGGGGTGTCGTAGGTGAGGGAGGTATAGCACTCCCCAGTTTGGTCGAAGGCTCCTAGCTTGATGGCGGTGCCGCCTAAGTCGACGCCGACGACAATTCGGTTCTTGACTGAGTTAGCGGTAGGTTGAATAGCGTTCATAGTGATTCAAGTGTCCCACGAGCTTGCCCTGGTGGGCGACGACCGCTTGGGGAAACTCTGTGTCCCGACCGGCTCAAGGCCTGGGGTTTAAAGTGTAGCGCTACTCAGAAATGGGGCTCGCTTTGGCGCGGTAGAGTAGCTTGTCGTGGTGGCGATAGCCCACGTAGCGTATACGGACTGGATCTCCGGTTTGCAACGGCCCAACCATAGACTGATGCCGCTGTGGGTCATAGGCTACCTGCTGGCCTACAGCACCAATGGTTGTCACGCCCCAGGATTCCACGAGGCGGCTGACGGGGGCGACGAGGGGCAGCAGCCGCACCGCTGGAATGTCGGGGTTGGCTTGGGCCGCCTGGGCTGCGGTGGGCCACTGCAATAGCCAGGGCTCTAGCACTTGTAGGCTGGTGCGCTGCATCTGCTCCAATCGGTCGGGGGCGCTAGCAGTTTGCCCCGTAGCTGGCGGCAGGTCTTCTATAACCCTGGTTCCTGCTGCGACCTCGAGAACGGCTTTAGGGGCGAGGTTAGAGGCCTCAGAGAATTGGGCAACCAGGTCAGAGAGGGGCAGTTTCAAAGCCCGGCTCAACCGCATAACGGTTTCTAGGCGCATCTGACCAATTTTGCCCTGGCGCAGCCGCGCTACTGCCCCTCGAGAAACCTCTGCCGCCTCACATAGGGCCCTTAAGTTAGTGAGCCCCACCCGCTGCATCTGCTGCTGGAGCTGGTTCGTGTAGCGCATTGATCCGATATCTCCTATGAAATTGCTGCGGATTGGCGGCGGCTGGGACGAAGATCTGAGGGGAGTATCAGCCAATGAGCACCCTAGAGGCTGATGTGCCTAACCGGCGGCCCACGTTGATGGTCCTCTGTAGAAAGAGGTATAACTTTCAATACAGGGGGGAAAGCTGGGCTAGGATTGCAATGTTCTTCTATCCCAGACATTCTCCGTTGTCGCTGCTGTCTCGCTAGACCTGTCGCAATGCCATCCTTCAAGCGCTGATAAGCATCTGCACAGAGTGGCTCAGCAGAGCGGCTCATTGGGGCTAGCGCTGTGTCTTCGCCGGAACCTTGATTTATTCCTGCTATGGTACTGCAAAATTTGCGTTTTCCTCGTCCCTTGCTCGCGCTGGCGCTACTCACCGCTAGCGCTGTAGGCTCATCCACAGCCCCTCAACCGGCGGCTGCCCAGGCGACCAACGCCCCTGATGCTCAGATCACTGCGCCAGCCAGCATCACCCCGCAGACGCCAGCGCCTCGACTACTTGAGGAGCCCATCTTGGATGTCGGGGTCATCCAGCGGTTTGGCGAGGAAAACGTAGACCGACTGACCCTCAAGCCCGTAGCGGGCGATCGCCTGGCCATTACCTTCACCGTCGGCGACCAAATTCAGATGCTCACTGCTGAGGAAGCGATGGTGGAAATTACCCGCCAGCCGCTGCCAGAGCCGGTGGTGGATGAGCGCATCGTCCTCAGCAGCCACCGCAGCTTTGAGAGCGCCGAGGACAGCGCCCGCTACTGGGAGGAGCAGGGGGTCGCCGTGGAGCTCGCCCAGCCCGAGAAGTGGCAGGTGTGGGCCAAGCGAGATGTTTACCGCACCCCCCTAATGCGGCGACTGCTGCTGCACAATGTCCAGGCCAAGGGGGCCAAGACGGCGTTTCTGAACACAACCATTCGCCGCGACCTGCCGCAGACCACTTACATCATCGACGGCTATCGCTACAGCCGTGATGTCGCCAAAATTGAGACCCAGCGCAGCCGTCTGCAGGTAGACCAGCTCAACGATGACGTGGAATCTCGTCTGTACGGCGGTGACATTACCCTGCAGCCCAACGCCTATGGCACCTACACCGTCGTCAACCACGTGCCGATAGAAACCTACCTGCGGGGTGTGGTTCCCCACGAGATTGGCCTTGCGGCCCCCCAAACCACCATCGAAGCCCAGGCGGTGCTGGCCCGCACCTACGCCCTGCGCAATCTGCGCCGCTTCGAGATCGATAACTATCAGCTCTGCGCCGATACCCAGTGCCAGGTGTATTGGGGGCTAAACGGCGCTGCCGAGAAGAGCGATCGCGCCATTGCCGCCACCCGCGGCCAGGTGCTCACCTACGAAAACCAGCTAATCGACGCCCTCTACTCCTCCACCACCGGCGGCGTCACGGCCCCCTTCAGCGACGTGTGGAATGGGGAGGACCGCCCCTACCTAAAGGCCGTCGTCGATTCGGTATACGGGCTGTGGGATATTTCCCAGCACAGCTTGGCGAGCGAAGCGAACTTCCGCCGCTTCATGTCTATGACCAACGGCTTCAACGAGGTGGGCTGGGACCGCTTCCGCTGGCGGCGAGAAGAAAAGCTGTCTCAAATCTCAGCTGACATGCGCACCTACCTGGAGGTGATTCAGCATCCGCTGGCGGACTTCTCTAAGCTGCTCGAGCTGAGGGTTACCCAGCGCGCCGACTCAGGGCGGATTCAGCTGCTGGAAGTGGTGACCGATAAAGGGGTCGTGGAGCTACAGAAAGATGAGATTGTCAGAGCCCTATACCCGCCCATTAGCACCTTCTTTTACCTAGAGCCGCTGTATGAGGAGCGTCCGGTCG
>JBCCAG010000306.1:0-5043 GCA_039814955.1 Cyanobacteria bacterium P01_A01_bin.135 | reverse complement strand
CCGATGACACTGATGGGCGCGACACCCGCTTCCAGGGACTCAAGCAGGAATGCGGTCTACACCTGCCAGGTTAAGGGCTAGCCCTCCTCTCTCTTGAGGCATCGACACCCACCGTCGCAACCACTCTCCAGGGAGAGGGGGGCTTATCAAAACTTCAGGATAATTCAGGAACTGCTCAAGAAATGTTCTGAATAGCAAGAAAACCGGACCGTTAGACCCCAGTTCACCAAGGCTGCTTCGGATCAGCTCTTCAGCATACCCCTACTAACTTTTAGCATTCCGCTTTACATCTGAGGTAGTCCATGGCTTCCGTAGAATTTAAGCTATTTGCCCCCTATAACGAAGGCGCAGCCCTAAAAGGCGACTTCTCTAACTGGGACGAGATTCCCATGGAAAGAGGGGAGGACGGTTACTTCCGCACCACTGTTGATTTAGAGGATGGCGCGTATCAGTACAAATTCCGCGTCCAGTCTAAGTCTTGGTTTTTTGAGCCAGATCAGTGGGTGGACGTCAACGATCCCTACCTCACCGATATTGATGACCCTAGCCAAAACGGCGTGGTTCGCATTAAGGACGGCGATCGCATTGTCGATACCTACGTGTGGCAGCACGACGACAAGCCGCTGCCCGGTGACCATGAGCTAGTGATCTACGAGGTGCATGTACACGACTTCTCCGGCGGCGAAGATGACCCTGATCTGCGGGGCCGCTACGAGCATGTAGTAGAGAAGCTGGATTACCTGCAGGAGCTAGGGATCAACGCCATCGAGCTGATGCCCGTTAAGGAATATCCCGGCGACTACAGCTGGGGCTACAATCCGCGCTATTTCTTTGCCTCTGAATCTAGCTATGGCACCACCGAAGACCTGAAGAACTTGGTAGACGAGTGCCACGGTCGCGGCATTCGGGTGATTATGGACGGCATCTACAACCACTCCGAGGCCTCTTCGCCCCTCACCCAAATTGACCACGACTACTGGTACTACCACGAGCCCCGCGACCCCGACAATAATTGGGGCCCTGAGTTCAACTACGAGCACCACGACGACAATTTAGATCTGAAGCCCGCCTGGCAATTCATTGGCGACACCATCACCTTTTGGATTAGCGAATACCACATTGACGGTATCCGCTACGATGCGGCCCGCCAGATTGAGAACTACGACTTCATGCATTGGGCTGTCCACCGCACCAAAGAGACCGCCGGGACCAAGCCCTTCTTCAACATCGCTGAGCACATCCCTGAAACCCCCACCATTACTAATGCGGATGGGCCAATGGATAGCTGCTGGCACGACAGCTTTTACCACACCGTCAAGGCCCACATCTGCGGCGATCGCTTTGACTTGGAAGAGCTAGAGGCAGTCATCGACTGCCGCCGCCAGGGCTTCCTGGGGGCCACCAACGTGGTCAACTACCTCACCAACCACGATCACGAGCGGATGATGGTGGAGCTCTCCAACCGGGATATCTTCGACGATGCCGCCTTCCGGCGGATTCGGTTAGGGGGTGCCGTTTTGATGACGGCGGTGGGGGTACCGATGCTGTGGATGGGTGAGGAGTTTGGCTCCTACCAGCCCCACAACCCCGAGCCCTCTAAGCTTGACTGGCAGCTACTCAAGAACAACGCTAACAAGGCTCTGTTTGAGTACTTCAAGGGGTTGACTCGGCTGCGGCGCGAGAACCACGCCCTCTATACCGAGAACGTAGAATTTTTCCACGAGGACGGCGAAGCTAAGGTTGTGGGCTACGTGCGCTGGAATGATCAAGGCTCTCGGGTGGCGGTGGTAGCCAACTTCTCCGACGCCTTTTTGACGGGGTATCACCTGCCGGGCTTCCCTGGGGCAGGCAAATGGCACGAGTGGACGCGGGACTACGACGTTGATGCTGGAGATGACGGCTTGCTCATTGATCTGGGCGAGTACGAAGCGGCTGTCTTCGTCTGGCAGGGCTAGCGGCGGCGAGAAGTGAGTTAGATAGGGATGACAGCTCATCCCTATCCAATGTGAAGGCTAAATAACGGCGATGGCGGTGGGTCGTCAAACGACCGCGACCCGCCTAGAATGGAGTTGCTTTACATCTATCGCAAACTATCTGGGAGCGCAGCCGCTCATGGCCAACCAAAACCGAAGCGCGACCGACGTGGGCAGCGTCGACTCGCCCATCAACGTTCTCATCGCTGCTCTGCTGATCTTTGGCAGCATTGCGGCACTTGTGATTTGGGCGCTGCAGAGCGCTTATTCGTTTGCCTAACTTGTAGCCTCTCCTTACGTCCTGCTTCCTCTCCTTGCGCCCTGCTTGAAGCGGTCTGCCTGACCAAGCGACCGTTACGCCGCGTCGGCGATCGCCTTGTTCGCCTCGCCAGAGGGCTTCAGTTGTTCTGCCAACAGCTCTACTGCGGCTTCGTACTGGGCATCTGCTGCCGTCCCCAGCTCGGCTCGCGTCAGCGGCGATGTCTCGACGACCCGATCCGGGGTAATGCCCTGCTTATTGATGTCTTTGTGGCTTGGGGTTTCGTAGCGGGCCACAGTTACTGCTAGCCCTGACCCATCAGATAGACGAAACAGCGACTGGATGAGGCCCTTGCCAAAGGTGCGCTTGCCGACTAGCTGGGCCCGCCCGTTGTCCTGCAGCGCCCCAGATAGAATTTCGCTGGCGCTAGCGGTCCCCTGGTTGACCAACACCACCAGCGGCAGCTGCGTCAGCGCCGATCCATCAGCATCGATCCGATCTTGGATGCCGTAGCGATTGACCGTGTAGACGACGGTGCCCTCATCCAGCCATAGGCGAGCGATTTCAATTCCCGCCTTGAGCAGCCCTCCCGGATTGTTGCGCAGGTCTAGCACGTAGCCCATCGCCCCCTGGGCCTCTAGCTCAGCGATTGCCTTTGCTAGCTCGTTGGTGGCGTTGGCGTTGAACTGGTTGAGGCGCAGGTAGCCCACTGAGAACCCTTCGTCCGTCCGCAGCGCTGTGGACACCGGGTTCAGGGTGATGCGATCGCGGACAATCTCCACGTCTAGCGGCCCTGCTTCCCGGTCCACCGTTAGGATCACCGTTGTTCCAGTGCGACCCCGCATCAGTTTAGCCGCTTCATCTAATGCCAGACCTTGGGTAGAAACATCGTCGATTTCAAGGATGCGGTCTAGGGCTAAGATCCCAGCTTCATCGGCAGGCGAGCCCTCTACTGGGGAGATCACCTTCAAGTAGCCGTCGTCGTCCTGGGTAATTTGTAGCCCTACCCCGGTCAGCTCCCCAGAGGTATTGGTCTGTAGGCTCTGGTACTGGTCCGGCTCTAGAAAGCGGGTAAAAGGGTCCCCCAGGCCAGCTAGCATCTCCCGCACGACGGCGTAAGCGGCCTCTGGGTCAGGGGTATCCTGCCGTAGAGCACGCTGCCGCACAAGCCACCAGTTCTGCCCGTTGAAGCTGTCGTCAACATAGGCCCGGTCGACGATTCGCCACACCTCGCTCACCAGGCGGTGCCCCTCGGAATAGGCGATCGCAGGGCGAATGCACAGACCACAGACGGCCGCAAACGCCAGTACACAGGCCAGCAGCGTTGGGATAAGCGATTTTCTCATAATTGATCTTCGGGTAATCTGCAGCGCCATCTCGGCGGAACATAAAGAAGCACAGGGGGACGGCGATCGCCATAGCCGGGGTGGCATCTAAACCAAAATCTTATTTCTTCGTTAAGAAAGATTGCGCTATTAATAGATCTTAATTCAAGTCGTCAGGGGTTTACAGTTATCTTAGAGAGGCTGCACAGCGCGCTGTAGAGGCGATCGCGGAGCGGTAAGGGACGTCCTCTCAGTTTGTAACATTGCGTTTACGGTAGTCGAGAACGACCGGGCCAGCATGTTACATTTTTTAGTACGATGCATTGCGCTTACCCTTTAAACTAGCTTGAAAATTACTTTTCTCAATGTTTACTAAGCAAGTCACGGACTCAAAGCCGTATCAGTGGTTCGAGGAGCGTCTCGAGATCCAGGCGCTCGCCGATGATATTTCCTCCAAGTACGTTCCCCCCCACGTCAATATTTTTTACTGCCTGGGTGGTATCACCCTCACCTGCTTTTTGATTCAGTTTGCCACCGGCTTCCTGATGACGTTTTACTACCGGCCCACGGTTGCTGAAGCTTTCACCTCTGTTCAGTACCTAATGACCGACGTCAACTTTGGCTGGCTGATTCGCTCTATTCATCGCTGGTCTGCCAGCATGATGGTGTTGGTAATGCTCCTACACACCTTCCGCGTTTACCTAACTGGTGGTTTTAAGAAGCCCCGCGAGCTAACCTGGATCACTGGCGTTATCTTGGCTGTGATTACGGTAACCTTTGGCGTGACGGGCTACTCCCTTCCTTGGGACCAAGTCGGCTACTGGGCCGTCAAGATTGTCTCCGGTGTCCCTGAAGCAATTCCTGTCGTTGGCTCTACCATTGTTGAGCTGATGCGCGGCGGAGAGAGCGTGGGTCAAGCCACTCTGACCCGCTTCTACACGCTCCATACCTTCGTGCTGCCCTGGGCGATCGCGGTGTTTATGCTGATGCACTTCCTGATGATTCGGAAGCAAGGCATCTCTGGCCCCTTGTAAACCTTCACTTTATTGGAGAATGGCATAACTATGGCAACTTTAAAGAAGCCTGATTTGAGCGATCCGCAGCTCAGAAAGAAGCTCAAGCAGGGCATGGGCCACAACTATTACGGTGAGCCCGCTTGGCCTAACGACTTGCTCTACACCTTCCCGGTGGTGATCTTCGGTACCATTGCCTGCTGCGTCGCGCTGGCCGTACTGGATCCCGCGATGGTGGGTGAGCCGGCAAATCCTTTCGCTACCCCGCTGGAAATTCTGCCTGAGTGGTACTTGTACCCCACCTTCCAGATTCTGCGGATTGTTCCCAACAAGCTGCTAGGCATTGCGGCAATGGCTTCTATTCCTCTGGGAATGATGCTGGTTCCCTTCATTGAGAGCGTCAACAAGTTCCAGAACCCCTTCCGCCGTCCGCTGGCGACGACCGTATTTCTGTTTGGTACGGCTGTGACCCT
>JBCCAG010000884.1:0-1817 GCA_039814955.1 Cyanobacteria bacterium P01_A01_bin.135 | reverse complement strand
CGCTAATGTGGCGGTGGGTCAGTGGCTGCAGCAGGCGGGCTACCAGCTCTACCGCTACCGCCCTTTTGTGGCGGAGCTAGAGCCTGTGACCGACCTTGACCAGGGGCCGCGATCGCTCAACCTCGTTGCCTTACCCGCCCGCTAACGCTGTGCTTCTCTGCTATCATCATGCCGCTTTTCCTCAACACCCTCAAACGCCACGGCCACCTAGATCCTGTACAAATCATCATCGCCTGCGTCGGCTCCCGCAAGCTTGGGGGGCAGGACGATTTGGGAACTGGGTGGCGACTGTTTGCCCCTAATTTGACTATCTATGGCTTTGATGCCGATGTCGACGCCTGCGACGCCGCCAATGCAAACCTGGCGCAGTCCCCTTGGCGGGAAGTGCATTACCCCCTCGCACTGTCTGACCAGGTGGGAGAAGAGACCCTGTATGTCACTAAGCACCCCATGTGCAGCTCCCTGTTCCCCCCTAACGAAGCGCTGCTCAGCCAATATGCCGCGCTGCCGGATCTGGTGAACCTGGACTTCACGGTGCAGCTAGAAACCACTACTCTGGATCAGTTCTGCCAGCAGGAGGGCGTGCCCCGCATCGACTTTCTGCAGATGGATGTGCAGGGGGCAGAGCTTAAGGTGCTAGAGGGGGCCGTGGAAATGCTGCCGACGGTGCTGGGGCTGCAGACTGAGGTCTCCTTTTCGCCCCTGTATCAGCGCCAGCCTCTGTTTGCCGAGGTGGACAGCTACCTACGGCAGCGGCAATTTAGCTTTTTCAACTTTGAGTTCCGGGGCTCGGCCGGGGTGCGGCGGCGATCGCCTATCCAGTCTAATACCCGGGGTGGCCAACTGCTGTGGGCTGATGCCATTTACCTGCGGGATGGGGCATTGCCAGATCTAACTAAGTTGGATGACCCGGAAGCCCTAGACCGCTACTTCAGGCTGGCCTGCATTGCCGACGTGCTGGAGTTTCCCGATTACGCCCTCGATCTCTTGGTAGAGCTGACCCTGGGCAGCGATCGCAACTACGCCGACAGCATTGTGGCAAGTTTGGCCCAAGTACCGAATCTGGCGACCTATGGCCTAACCGACCTGCCAGTGGTGCAGCAGCTCCAGCCGTACCTGAGCGACCAGGCCAGTGAACAGCTAGGCTAGCTAGCGCGGTGCCACATCTGCCAGTAGGCCTGCTCCATATCGCGGGCAAACTGGCGAGCGTCCCACAAGGGGGCGGTGCGGCGACCGCCTCGCAGCTTCCAGGCTACCTGACGTCTGAGGTCGGCCTCCTTCCCAAAGCGAATGCCCCAGTCCACGTATTCCTCATCGCTCCAGGCGATCCCTTCGCTGATGCCGGCGTTGTGCATCATGGTGTAGCTGTTGCGGCTGGAGAAGGTCTCCCCCACCCGAGTGACTAGGGGTATCCCCGCCCACAGCACCTCTAGGGTGGTGGTGGCCCCGTTGTAGGGGTAGGTGTCGAGCACCACATCGGCGATCGCCAAGTTGGCCCGGTGGGTGGCCTCCTCCGGGACGCCGGTCAAAAACCGCAGCCTGTCAGGAGATACCCCTACTTCCTCTGCCAGCTGAATAAACGCCGCTTTTAGGGAGCTATCAATGGTCATCGCCTTGAGGACAAAATAGCTGCCGGGCACAGCACGAATGATCTCAAGCTGCAGCCGGATGGTGTAGGGGTGCCGCTTGTAGGCTCGCTGGGCGCTCAAGTAAACCACCGCATCATCGGGAATATCCAGATCGCTGCGCCGCAGGGAGGGGGCATTGGTCTCGAACCCTTCCACAGCGATGTATGTCTGGGGGAGCCGCCAGAGGGT
>JBCCAG010000730.1:0-2459 GCA_039814955.1 Cyanobacteria bacterium P01_A01_bin.135 | reverse complement strand
GGCATCGCCTGGGCGGCGGAGTCAGGCCCCAACGTTCCAGCCGACCTCCTTAGAGACGCAACGAATAATCTGGTCTACCCCAACGGACGAGAATACATAGACTTGGCTATCATTCGGCGCCCCTGCCTCAACGTGTTTGGGCCAGCCATTACAGAAGATCAGCGGCTACCGTCCCGGCTTCCTGCCGGCTACCAAACACCGTAGCGGTCACTGCCAGCGCCCTCTAGGTGGAGGCGTGCTGGGTCAGCACCTGCTTCAGGTAATACCCCGTATGGGACTCAGGCACCGCCGCTACATCCTCCGGCGTCCCTTCCGCCACAATCCCCCCACCGCGATCGCCTCCTTCCGGCCCTAGGTCAATCAGCCAATCGGCGCAGCGAATTACGTCCAGGTTGTGCTCAATCACCAGCACCGAGTTGCCCTTATCCACCAGGCGCTGCAGCACGTCCAGCAGCTTGTGCACGTCGTAGAAGGAGAGCCCCGTGGTAGGTTCATCAATCAGGTACAGGGTCTTGCCCGTGGCTCGCCGCGACAGCTCCGTGGCCAGCTTCAGCCGCTGGGCCTCCCCGCCCGACAGCGTGGGGGCCGTCTGCCCCAAACGCACGTAGCCCAGCCCCACATCCACCATGGTCTGTAGCCGCGCCTTGGCTTTGGGGATATTCTCAAAGAACGCTAGAGCCTCTTCCGAGGTCATGTTGAGCACGTCCGAAATGGACTTGCCCTTGTACTTCACCTGCAGGGTCTCTCGTCCGTAGCGTGCCCCTTTGCAGATGTCGCACTGCACGTACACATCGGGCAAAAAGTTCATTTCAATCACGTTCACCCCCTGGCCGCCGCAGGCCTCGCAGCGCCCGCCTTTGACGTTGAAGGAGAACTGCCCCGGCTTATACCCTCTGGCCTTGGCCTCCACGGTTTGGGCAAACAGGTCCCGAATGACGTCGAACACCCCGGTGTAGGTGGCGGGGTTGGAGCGCGGCGTGCGGCCAATGGGGGATTGGTCAATGACCACGGCTTTATCCAGCGCCTTCAGCCCTTTGACCGCCTCCAGTTCTTTTGGCATGGGCACCTTATGGCCGAAGTGGTGCCGCAGGGTGGGGTAGAGCAGCTCGTTCACCAGGGTTGACTTACCGGAGCCGGAGACGCCGGTAACGCAAACCAGCTTGCCTAGGGGAATGGTGACATCCACATGGCGCAGGTTGTTGCGGTGGGCCCCCTTGAGGGTAATCTCGCGGTTGTTGCCCTTTCTCCGTTCTGTGGGGGTGGCGATGCGCCGCCGCCCAGACAAATAGGCCCCGGTGAGGGAATCTTCTGAGGCGAGCAAATCTTCTAAGCTGCCCTGAGCCACGATGCTGCCGCCGTGCACCCCCGCGCCGGGGCCGATGTCCACTAGGTAATCGGCGGCCCGAATAGTGTCCTCGTCATGCTCCACCACAATTAGGGTATTGCCCAGGTTGCGCAGCATGTTCAACGTCGAGAGTAGGCGGCTGTTGTCCCGCTGATGCAGACCAATGCTGGGCTCGTCCAGCACGTAGAGTACGCCAGTGAGCCCCGCGCCGATTTGGGTAGCGAGCCGGATACGCTGGGCCTCGCCGCCGGACAGGGTCATGGCCCGCCGGTCGAGGGTCAAATAATCCAGCCCCACATCCAGCAAAAACTGCAGCCGCGCTTTGACTTCCTTAAGCACCAGCTCCCCAATCTGGGCCTGGCGGGGCGTGAGGTTTAGGGCGTTGATCCGCGCCAGGGCCAGGTGGATAGGCACCGTGGTGAAGTCGCGGATGCTGAACTGGCCGATGCGCACCGCCAGCGATTCCGGCTTCAGGCGATCGCCCCCGCACACCTCGCAGTTTTGCTCTATCAGGTACTGCTCCAGCTTCTGGCGATAGCTATCTGACGAAGACTCCCGGTACTGGCGCTCCAGCATGGGCAACACTCCCTCATAGCGGCGCTGGTAGCCCCGCTTGTTGCCGTAGCGGGAATCGGTTTCGATTTTGATCTTCTCTTTGGAGCCGTGGAGGACGATGTGCTGCTGCTCGGGGGTCAGCTCCTGCCAAGGCGTCTGAATCTCGAAGCCGAAGGCCTGGCCAACGCTGTAGAGCAAAGAGAAGTAGTAGGTGCTGTCTTTATCGGACCAGGGGGCGATCGCCGAGTAGACGGGCAGCTCTGGTTTTGGGACCACTAGCTCGGCAGAAAAGGTGCGCAGGCTGCCTAACCCGTGGCAGTGGCTGCAGGCCCCGTAGGGGGAGTTAAAGGAGAACAGCCGGGGAGACAGCTCTTCCATCACCGCACCGTGGACGGGGCAGGCGAAGTTCTCGGAAAAGACGATTTCTTTTTCGGGTTCTGGTTCTATTCTGGGTGGCGCATCGTACTTCGTGCCAGCTTCAGCAGCGCGGGGGGCTTCCCCATTGCCGCGCCACTGGTCCATAGAAACCACCTTGTCGCTGGCGGTGCTGCCCCCGTTT
>JBCCAG010000315.1:0-4984 GCA_039814955.1 Cyanobacteria bacterium P01_A01_bin.135 | reverse complement strand
TCACCACCCGCTGCACGAGGATATTCATTACCCGCGCGCCCTCGGAAGATTCGTAGAGCCGCGTCAGGTCGCTCATATCCCCGCCGGGAAACAGCAGGGTCAGTGGATCCACTTCGCCCCGGAGCACCGCTGCCAGGTTTTCACCGCAGCGGGTGATTAGGGCTAGCTCAGGGCGATCGCCCTGAGCCTCAAAGTTGGCAGCGGAGAGCTCGCCCGACTTTTGGATCAGCGCCAACAGACGTCGCAGGAGCGGTACTCGCTGGGGAGCAACACCCGCCTGGACTAGGTCTTGCTGGGTGAGGTCGGCAGTAGGGTCAAGGCCCAGAGCCGCGATCGCCGCTTTCATGTAGCTCAGACTGAGCACCTCCAGCTCCGGCAGCCGCTGCCGGTAGGCCACCACGTCCGGCTGGTTGAGTAGCTCGCTGAAAGCCGGGGCAACCTCGTGGCAGAGGGCAGCAGGCGCGGGCAAATCTGCCGACTGCGCTGCTGGCAGCGGCTGGGCCTGCCAGTCTATTTGGTAGAGCCAGTCTTGGTAATTTTGGCTGAGAACCTGGGCGGCGCTAGCAGGGCGCAGCTTCAGGCCGCTCAGCTCGCCCACCCAGTCGCCATCCTCAGAGAAAACCTGCAGGTCTACCGTCACCGTGCGGCCAGCGCTGGCGATATCCTGCACCTGGGCGTGGCACCAGAGGCGGCGATCGCATTTCTTAAAGCTGGCGCGACCGACCCCGGCGGGCAGATAGGTCTCCCCGTGGGGGTGGTCCAAGAACACCGCCGCCAGGCTCTGCAGGCAGGCGTCTAGCAGCACCGGGTGCAGGTGATAAGAGGCAGCGGGCAGCCCTTCCGGCAGGCAAAGCTGACTCAATACCTCATTGTTCCCCATCCAAAGTCGCTCTATCGCCCGAAAGCGATCGCCGTAGGTAACGCCCTGCTCCGCCAGCCGCCGGTAGCAGGCGTCTACAGAAACAGGGTCGCTGCAGCGATCGCGGAGGGCAGCAAGCTTATTTACTGGCCCGTCCTCGTCTCTCTCCTCGGTTGCCACCACCTCACCGCTGATGTGCAGCACCCAGTCGGTGCCCGCCAGGCTCAAGATTTCGAATCGGCGAAGCTGTCCCGCTCCCGGCAGCAGCAACTGCACCACTTTGGGCTGGTCCAATAGCAGTGCCTGGTGAATCGTCACCCCTCGTAACGCTAGCCTTGCATTCGGCTCCACCGTTCCCAAGGCGGCGATCGCCATCTCTATGAAGCCCGCCGCTGGCAGCACCACCTTGCCGAAGACTTGGTGGTCCTGCAGGTAAGCCGGGGTGGTGGGGCCGATGCGGCCTTCAAAGTGAATCGTGTTGGTGCGGGCGAGCTGGAGCCGATCACCTAGCAGGGGATGGGCGGCACGACGCTGAGGCCTAGTGGCGTCGAGGTCAACCCAGTAGCGCTGCCGCTGGAAGGGGTAGGTGGGCAGGGCGACGCGATCGCCGGGGTGGGCCGCATCAAAAGCTTTCCAGTCAATATCGAGCCCCGCTGCGTAGAGTTGTCCTAAGCTGGTGAGCAGCGTCTGCCGAGCCTCCCCAGGTCGCAGACTGGGCAGCCATAGCGTGTTTGTATCGGGTACGTCTGTCCCCAGCACATCTGTCCCCGATACACAGCTTCGTCCCATCCCCAACAAAATGGGCCTCGCTCCGATTTCAACGAAAGTGTCGTAGCCACCCGCTATAAGTTGCTCCATCCCCGCCGCAAACTGCACCGGCTGACGCACGTGTTGCACCCAGTGCTCCGGGCTAGCTACGTCTGAATCTTCACCCATAAGGCTCACCAGCTTTAGCTGTGGCAGCTGATAGGTCACCGTGCGGGCCACGTCCCGAAATTCCGCTAGCATCGGCTCCATCAGAGCGGAATGGAACGCATGGGATACTGATAGCGCCTTGGTCTTGATGCCCTTGCTGGTCAGGGTGGCCTCGACTTTCTCCAAGTCATCTAGCGGCCCTGAGAGCGCTACTGACTCCGGCCCATTGATCGCGGCGATCGCCACTGACTCGCCCAGCAGTCCTGAAACTTGCTCAGCCGAGGCCATCACCGCCACCATGCCGCCGCCAGCGGGCAGGGCCTGCATCAGCCGCCCTCGGGCCGCCACCAGCCGCAGCCCGTCCTCCAGGCTAAAAACCCTGGCAATACAGGCGGCGACATACTCGCCAATACTATGGCCCAGGACGGCGGCGGGCTGTACGCCCCAGGAGAGCCAAAGCTGGGCCAGGGCGTATTCTAGGGCGAAGATAGCGGGCTGGGTGAGGGCGGTTTGGTGGATGGCTTCACCGTCTTGACCGTTCTTTGGATACAGCACCGCCAGCAGGTCCACCCCCTGAGCGGTCAAAATCGAACCACAGCGGTCGATCGCCTGACGAAACACAAGCTCACCGTCATACAGCTCGCGACCCATGTTGACGTACTGGCTCCCCTGCCCTGTAAACAAGAAGGCCACCTTGCGGGACGTAGGAGCAGGAATGATAGGCGCGATCGCCAGCTGCTCCTGCGCCTCTCGAACAGACGAAGCCGCGATCGCTGTCCGGCAGGTAAAGTGCGATCGCAGCTGGCGGCTGCTCCAGCAGATGTCGCTGAAATCGGCGGTGGCCTCCGGAAGCCAGTCGAGATAGCGCTGGACCAGTTCTCGCAGCGCCTCTGGACTTTTGGCCGCCAGGGTAAGGAGGTGGCAGCGATCGCCACTCCTATCCACCACGCCACTGACCTGCACTGGCACGGACTCCAGCACCACGTGGGCATTGGTGCCGCCAAACCCAAAAGAGCTGACCCCCGCAAACTGGGGCCGCTCGGCATTGGGCCAAGGCTGCGGCCTCTCGACGACCGCAACGGGTAGCGCAGCCCAATCAATGTGCGGACTAGGCGTTTGAAAATGCAGATGGGGCGGCAAGGTTTCCTGCTGCATCGCCAGCACCACCTTGATCAGCCCGGCTACCCCAGCAGCGGCCTCCAGGTGGCCGATGTTGGTCTTCACCGAGCCTAGGTAAAGGGGTCGCTCAGCAGAATGGCTCTCGCCAAACACGGCTCCCAGCGCCCCCACCTCGATGGGGTCCCCTAATGGCGTGCCGGTGCCGTGGGCTTCGATGTAGCTGATTTGGCCAGGTTCCAGACCCGCCCGCTTCAGGGCCTGGCGAATCGCCGCCTGCTGCGAAGGACCGTTGGGCACTGTCAGGCCGCCGCTGCGCCCGTCCTGGTTCACCGCCGAGCCACGAATCAGCGCCAGAATGTTGTCCTGGTGGGCGATCGCATCTGACAGCCGCTTCAGCACCACCACGCCGCAGCCCTCACCCCGGGAAAAGCCGTCGGCGGCAGCGTCAAAGGTCTTGCAGCGGCCATCGGGGGCCAGCATACGGGCCTTGGAGAAGTTGATACTAAATTCGGGGGCCATCAGCCGGTTGACGCCCCCAGCCAGAGCTGCGTCGCACTCATGATTGCGCAGGCTTTGGCAGGCCAGATGCACCGCCACCAGAGATGACGAGCAGGCCGTATCCACCGCTAAGCTGGGCCCCGTCAGTCCCAAACTGTAGGACAGCCGCCCCGCCGCCACGCTGTGGGAATTACCGGTGGCGAGGTAGGCGTCGATTTCGGCTTGGGGGCGCTGTAGCAGATGCTGGGAGTAGTCGTTGCTGCTGATGCCCACAAACACCCCCACCGAGCGCCCGGCCCATGCCTCCGGCACAACGCCAGCGCGCTCCAGCGCTTCCCAGGCCACCTCCAGCAACAGCCGCTGCTGCGGGTCGAGGCTCACCGCCTCCTTGGGCGCAATGCCAAAGAAGTCGGCGTCAAAGCCCTGACCCTGAGCGATGAAGCCGCCGTTGCGGGTAACCATCTTGCCCGCAGCCGCTGGATTGGTGTCGTAGTAGGCGTCGGCGTCCCAGCGGTCCGGGGGCACTTGTGAAATGCCGTCAACGCCCTGGGCCAGCAGCTCCCAGTAGCGCTCTGGGTCGTCAGCCCCACCCGGAAACCGGCAGCCCAATCCTACGATAGCGATCGCCTCTGTATTAGCTGCCTCCAACTGCGCCACCTTGGCCTGCAGCTTTTCGATGGCCTGCAGTGCGCGGGCCATTCGCTGTTGGTTGGTAGTGGCGTTGCTGTTGACCAAGGGTTCCAGTTAGGCAAGCAAATCTTCAAGGTGGGCGAGCTTTTGGTCGAGCTGGGCGGCTAGCTCGGCTTCGGAGGGGAGCTTGTCGAGCAGGGCTGCTTCAGGCAAGTCCATGGCCGTGGGCGGGGGGGCGCTGTCAAAAGGAACCCCGTTATTGCCAGAACTACTGCCAGGACTGCTGGTAGAGCTACTGGCGAGACCGACTGGGGCGATCGCCTCCGTCTCAGTTAAATCCGCCGATTCTGCCACCGGCAAAAGCTGCTCGGCCAGGTAATCCAGCAGCCGCTCCACCGTCGGATAGTCGAAGGCCAGGGTCGAGGGTAGCGAGCAGCCCAGGCTAGTCTGTAGGCTGTTCTTCAGCTCCATCGCCGTGAGGGAATCTAGACCCAGGTCAAAGAACCCCTTGCGGCGGTCCAGTTCCCCGGGGGCAAAGCCTAGAATCTGGCTGATCTGGTTGCAGACTTGGATCTCTAATAGCTCGCGGCGCTGCTCCTCGGGGGCTGCGGCTAGCTGCTGAAGAAAATCGGACGTTGGGGATGATGCGGGAGTCTGGGTTTGCCAAAACTCTAGAAACGGAGACTGGCGCAGGTTGCCCTGGTTGAGAAATGCCCCCCATTGAATCGGTACAACGCCAAGCTGGGCCTCCGGCTGCTGCCAGACCCGCTCTAGCTGCTGTAGACCCTGCTCTGGCGCAATCAGCCCAACGCCGCGCAGCCCGGCCAGCGCGTTTTTGCTCTGATATTTTAGCGCGGCCCCCACTTGTGACCAAGCACCCCAGTTTAGGCTGAGACCTGGTAGCCCCTGCGATCGCCGGTAATGGGCCAGCCCGTCTAAAAAGGCGTTGGCGGCGGCGTGGTT
>JBCCAG010000674.1:0-2718 GCA_039814955.1 Cyanobacteria bacterium P01_A01_bin.135 | reverse complement strand
GGGGTGGGGGGGTCCCCCCCCCTAATCTGCCCCCCCAACTCTTACTTGGTGTGGGGGTTCCCCCCCCGGGGGGGGGGCCAACCCCCTGTTAGCGTCGTTTATTTATGGCCTTCTACTTATCCTGTTCTAGTTGTACTGTAGTGACATGCAAAACCTTCGCAAACCCAACCCTCAGCACTACAAAACCGTGATGCCGCCGTGGCTGCTGGCGCTGTTTCTGCTTACCGGTGCCATGTCGGTAGCCGACAGTTTGCGTAGCTGGCGAGAAGCTACCCCGCCCCGCCCCCACACCGCAGCGATCGCGACATCGACGAATCGGCCAGCCAGCGGCGCTAAGGGAGACTGGCTGAACTTCGACCTCCCCGACCTCCCAAATATCGGTGGGGATATTAAAGCCGGTTGGCAGCGCTTCTTTCAGCCGGCAGGGCAGTTGGAGAAGCCCCTACCGCTGCCCCCAGAGCTGGAGCCATTGTTTGCGGGAGGTTCCCAGTCTTTGGTAGCCCGCGCTATTGGCGCTGCGGAGGGGACACGGCTCCCCAGCGGCGAGCAGACTGACGCCTACTTTGGCCATATCGACCCTGGCAACGGGGTGTGGAATCAGGGTACGTTTTCCTATCAGCACGAAGCTGATTCCCCGGAGGAGGCGGACCGCAAGCAGACCCAGCGGCTGCGGCGGCAGATGGCGGAGCTACACCACTGGGCTAAAGCGGTAGACGCGCCCTGGGGCCTAGAAGAGCAGCTCAACGCCCTGGATTTGGCTAACCAAGCGCCCTTGGCGGCCCTTAGCACCGACGGCTATCTTGACCGGCTTCAGGAAGCCTATGCCCAAGGCTTCAACGGCTCTGACGCAATTCTGCAGGCCCGGGTCTATGCTTACCTTGACCCAGCAACTAACCGCTGGAACGCACCCGGTTTAGGGAATACCCTAGAGAGCATCACCGCTGACCAAAAGCGTCGACAGTCGGCTATTGATGCCGCGATCGCGGTAGGAGAGCTACCTTAAGCGCCGCGATCGCGGCCCATTGCCCTGGCAGAAGCGGCAGTATCGCAAATGTCCTAATGCATTAGGACATTTGCGCGCCCAGCGGCTACGGTCTGGCAAGGTTTCGAGCCGACCGTAATGTCCTAACCCGCTGGACCCACTGGGCCAGTGCAATAGTGCAGCGGTAAACCGAAAGCGTCACTCATTTGAGAATGCCGACAGATTGCTTATTCGAGCGCAATTCGCTCTGAAGAACCTGTAGCTAGTTCTACGCAATGGGAGTAGTACAACATGGCTTCAATTACGGTTCGGCGCGCTGCGTTCAATTTCTCTACCGATACACAGCGCTATTGGCTAGGCGGGGATCCTTTTCAAACCCACTTGATGAATAGCTTTACCCTGGCGATTCCGCTCATAGAGCACTGGGCAATTCGCATCATGCAGCGTCTACTGCCCCAGATTGACGGTGAGGTTAGACAGGATGCGATCGCGTTTGTGAGCCAGGAAGTCCATCACGCCCATGCCCACAACCTGTTTTGGGAAAATCTTGACCGGCAAGGCTACACCGCGGCCCGATATCGTCAGGCCATCGCGTTCGTGCTTGGGCAGTTTGAGACGCGCTTTAGCCTAGCATTTAACTGCGCTATCCTAGCGGGCCTAGAGCATCTAACTGAATATATCTCTGACTTTAGCCTCAGCCACGATATTTTTAGCGCGGCTGAGCCTGAGCTAAGGTATATGTTTGAGTGGCATGCAGCCGAAGAGATTGAGCACAAGACAGTTGTTTATGACGTGATAAATAACCTAGGGGTTAGCTATCCTGTCCGGCTTCTGGCACTGCTAGTGAGCCATATCTATGCGATCGCGGTATTTGTTTGGGGAACGGCGATGCTGCTGCGGCAAGATAGACTGCTGCGCCGCCGCGCTACTTGGGGCTCTGCAGCTCAGTTCCTGTTGCTGAGCGGCTTTCTAGCTGGGGCTGTCAAAAACTTTGCTGCATACCTAAAGCCTAATTTTCATCCCTCGCAGCGGAACAATATGGCGATCGCTCAAGCGGTGTTAGGTACGGTCTCTGCCCAGCGCTAGTAAGTCGAGGCGCAGTGTCTGAAATATTTTTCCAACCAGAAGTAAGCCAGTGGAGCTACCAGAATTTACTCAGTTCAAGCACAAACCCAAGTAAAACAGGCTCCCCGCTCAGCTCCTTCGGTCGCGCCAAGATTACCCTCTCCGCACCCTGTCGATATACCTCCACCTGCTCCTCAGCACGGTTAAACAGCCACCCCAGCCGCACCCCGCTCTCCAAATACTCCTGCATCTTCGCCTGTGCATCTATAAGGCGATCGCTTGGCGACATTAGCTCCACCACAAAGTCCGGGGCCAGGGGCGGAAACTTCTCTTGCTGCTGCGGGGTCAGGGCGTCCCAGCGGCGCTGCTCCACCCAGGCTATATCTGGGGAGCGGTCGGCCCCATTGGGCAGGTGAAACCCCGTTGAGGAATCGAACACGACGCCCAGCCCACCGCGATCGTTCCACATCCATAACTGAGCTAACAGGCTCGCATTGCGCGCTCCGGTCCCCCCTCCTGTCGGAGCCATAATGACTAAATCCCCCTGAGCTGTACGTTCAAGCTTCCAGTCTGGGTTGGCCCGGCACAGATCGTAGAACTGGTCGGAGGTCATCGGTGCTGTAGACGGCATCCGAAGAATAGACTGTGTCATAGCAGTGACCTGGGATGGC
>JBCCAG010000663.1:0-2761 GCA_039814955.1 Cyanobacteria bacterium P01_A01_bin.135 | reverse complement strand
CGCTGCCGGAGCTGTCGATGGCGCTGCTGCCCGCCCTCATGGTGGGTTTGGTGCTGGTGGGACTATTTTCCGCCACTATCTCCACCGCAGATGCCCAGCTTTTGTCCTGCTCAGCCGCCCTTACCCAAGACCTGCTGCCGGGGGAGCGCTCCTATCACAGCGCCCGCCTGGGCACTCTAGGCGTGGTGGTATTTGTGACGGCCATAGCGCTGGTGAGCCCGGGGGATGTATTCACTTTGGTGACCTTCGCTTGGGCTGCCCTAGCCGCCAGCCTGGGTAGCGTGATGGTGGTGCGGGTGATGGGATGGCCCTTGACTGGGGCGATCGCCGCGGCAATGATGGGGAGCGGCATTGGCACTGCCCTGATATGGCGATTCGGCCTGAATTTGTCTGGGGATGTCTATGAGGTGCTGCCGGCCATGGCGATGAGCGGTGCGGTCTACGGCCTTGGCCTGTTGGTTGCCCCACAGCCCACAGCATCTGAGCCAAGTACTTTGTCAGATACTTTGCCAGAGGCTGAACCAAATTTGGTGCTGGAAACCCCTGTAGAAACGGTCGTGGGGGCCACTAATATGTCCCCCGCCGCAAAGAAATTTAACGCTGGGCCAGACCCAGCGGCAACGCAGCGGGTGAGATGAGGTAACGTTACTGATGTAGACTCTGGCGCGGCTTGAGTACACCGCTGAGGAACCGCTGCCAAGGTCTGTCAGAGCGAGCCTTGAGGCCACTGGATGAATCAGCTCGATATTCTCATCTTAGTTATTTACACCATCACCGTTATTCTGGTGCTGAAGAAGGCGATCGCCTCGGTGGACCAAGTGACTACCATCGACATCGACACCAGTGACATGCAGGCCATGCTAGAGGAGAATGACCTGGCCGACAAGCTCAAGGTGGGCTTTGCCCTGCCTAACCGCACCCCACTAGGCAAGCAGCCCACGACCATTACAGTGGTAATTGCCAACCAGCTCGACCGCGCTGTCTTCGTCGACTGGGACCGCAGCACCTTCAACGATACCAAAGGGCGATCGCGCCGCGTCATCCGCCTCAGCCCTTACCGAGGGGCGGAAACGATCTCCTCTCAGGTATTCAGCCCCATTCCCCCCGGCCAAACCCTGCAGGAAAAAATCACCGCGGAAGATACTCTGGTGCGCGATGGCGACTCCATCAAAGCCCAAAAGCCCCTAGTGGCGATCAAAAAGCTAGACGTCAACGAGTCGATTACTTTTTCTTTATGGTTGGTCATTCGCCTTGCCGAAACCGACACCAAAGACGATCGGATACATATCCTGCCTAGTGAATTCAAGGTGACGCGCTGCCCTTGGACCGACAGCCTACCGTTTTGAGAGGCTTTTGGGGAACTGGCATTGTCCAGGGATTTAACATCAATAGACCCACCTAACCGGGCGTGATTTGGCTTATCCTGTAAACGAAATTGTGTTGTGAAGGATCCCTGTGCTAGATATTCGCCAAATTCGAGAAAACCCAGAGGCCGTGCAGCAGCGCCTCAATCAGCGCAGCGGTAGCTATGACCTCGCTCCCATTCTGGCGCTAGACCAGCAGCAGCGGCAGCTCGAAACCCAGCGTTCAGAGCTACAGGCCCAGGGAAACGCTGTGGGTAAATCCGTGGGGCAAAAAATCAAGGGCGGGGCTGACCCAAAAGGCGACGAGGTACGGGCCCTGCGGCAGCAGGGAAACGCTATCAAGGCGCAGGTGGCGGAGCTAGAGCCCCAGGAGCGGCAGATCAAATCGGACATAGAAGCCCTGCTGCTGGCGGTGCCCAACCTGCCGTCTGAGACCACTCCCGTTGGCAGCAGTGAGGAAGACAATGTGGAGGTGCGCCGCTGGGGAGACGAGCATATCCCGGAGAATAGCGGCGACCTTAAACCCCATTGGGAAATTGGCGAAGCTCTGGGCATCCTTAACTTTGAGCGCTCGGTAAAAATTGCCCAGAGCCGATTTGTCACCCTGCTGGGGGCCGGCGCGGCGCTGGAACGAGCCTTAATTCAGTTCATGCTGGCGCAGCATACCCGAGCCGGGTTTGTGGAGGTGATGCCGCCATTCCTAATCAACACCCAGTCCCTCACTACCTCCGGGCAGCTGCCCAAATTTGCCGACGAGAGCTTCCGCTGCGATCGCGATGACCTATGGCTGACCCCCACTGCTGAAGTGCCGGTCACCAGCCTCTACCGAGATGAGATCATCGCTGCCGATAATCTACCCGTCTACCACTGCGCCTACACCCCCTGCTTTCGCCGGGAAGCGGGCAGCTATGGCCGCGATACTCGAGGGTTAATTCGCCTGCACCAGTTCAACAAGGTGGAGCTGTTTAAGTTTGTCGCCCCGGAAACCTCCTTTGACGAGCTAGAGACGCTGACACAGCAGGCTGAGAGTATCTTGCAAAAGCTGAAGCTGCCCTACCGCGTCCTGGAACTCTGCACCGGGGACCTGGGTTTCTCCGCAGTTAAAACCTACGATTTAGAAGTCTGGCTTCCTTCCTCTGGGCGCTACCGGGAAATCTCTAGCTGCTCTAACTGCGGCGATTTTCAGGCCCGGCGCGGGCAAATACGCTTTAAGCAGGCCGCTAAGAAAGGCACCCAGCTCCTGCATACCTTGAATGGCTCTGGCCTTGCTATTGGCCGCACTATGGCGGCAATTCTAGAAAACTACCAGCAGCCGGACGGCAGCGTGGCGGTGCCGGAGATGCTGCAGCCGTACTTAGGGCGCGATCGCCTGTAGACTGACCTTGGCGCTAATCGCT
>JBCCAG010000715.1:0-2517 GCA_039814955.1 Cyanobacteria bacterium P01_A01_bin.135 | reverse complement strand
TAGGAACCGCCCCGGTTCATCACATTTTCGTCAATGACTTCCCCTTCCCCATCGACTAACCGGGTCAGCCAGGTACCGCCGCCGATATCAATCACGATGGTGTAGCCGCTGTTGGGGATATGGCCTTCATTCTTGGCGCACCAGTAGGCACCCATTCCTTCCCGCACCACATTCACTTCCTCGACGTTGACGCAAAAGTCAATCTCGTTGCGCGTGAATTCGTGAACCCCGAGAAGCTGCTCTTTAAGGGCATCTCGATGCTTGCTGGGTTCTGGGGTAGAGAGCTGCAGCGACACAGGGAAGCTGCTAGACACGCCGTTCAGTGGTTCAAGGCAGGTATACAGGTGGAGGCGGGCCAGCTCAATCTTGTTTTCAATCACCGTTTGCTGCTGACGGCGGTACTTGTAGGCCTGAGCGCCGAAGTGATAGCGGGTCCCATCAGGTAGCTCGATTAGGGGGGAGGCGTCTGAGTAGCTGACCGGGTCTCGCCCTTGGGGAAGCTGGTAGCGTACGGAGCGAATAGCCTTGGGGTGGCTGACCCCGTCGTAGAACTTGAGATCGTAATTGCCAGCGTCGAGGGCAAGGGTGCGCAGCGCCGTAGTTGTCGCTTTAGAAGAGGCACGGGCTTTACTTGAGCGCTTTTGTCTGGTAGCTGTAGTCATAGTTTGCTCCGAATGGGGTGGTTTGTCCCCAGTGGTACACAAATACTATAGTCTCGCCTTTGGCTAGGATCAAGGCAGGTGATCGCAAAATTTTGCGCCTCGTGTAGCGATCGCCCGTACTATGTAGGCGTTGCCTGAATGTTAAGAAAAATTGTGACCATGCCTCGTCCTGTGCTCAATGACGTTCTCTGCTTTGCCCCTAATCGAGAGACCTTGGGGGGAACTGCCTACTTGGTGCTGGGCACGGCAGTTGGCAACCTGCTGATCGACTGTCCGGCCTTGACGGATGAGAACCAGAGCTTCTTACAAGAGCAGGGGCTGGATGCCATTGTCATTACCCACCGCGACGGCCTCGGTCAGGTTCGCCGCTTCCAGGCGCAGTTTGGCTGCCCGCTGATCATCCAGGAGCAGGAGGCTTATAAGTTACCTAACCTTGCTTCCGTGACCTTTCAGCACCAGCACCAGATCAGGGACGACGCAGAGCTTATATGGACGCCGGGCTATTCGCCAGGGTCAGCCTGCCTGTACCTAAAACGAGAGGGAGGCATTCTATTTACGGGACGGCACCTGCTACCCGATGCTTCGGGGCGACCCAAGCCCCTGCGGTTGGCGAAGACTTTCCATTGGTACCGCCAGCTGAATAGCGTTGCTAAGCTACGCGATCGCTTTTGCCCCCAAACCCTCTCGTACCTATGTCCGGGAGCCAACACGGGCTTCTTACGAGGGGAGCGGGTGGTCAAAGATGCCTACCGTCACCTGCAGGCGCTAGACCTCGATCAAGAGCGCAGCCGCGCCGTCCCACTTTAGAAGCTGTCTCTCATCTGGAGACCATCCCTCGACAATTTTTTGTAAGATAGAGAACCGTTCGTCCACATGCTCACATCATTTAACTGAGGTCTAGAATGGCTAAACGCCGCAACCTGAAGAAAGAGAAAGCCCTACGTAATGAAGCTTACGCGCGGAAGTTCCGCAAGCGCAACAACTCCCGCTTTGGTCGCCGCCAGTACAACCAGAACCGCCAGAGCGATAGCAGCGACGACAACAACGACAACAACAGCACCGATAACAGTAACGGCAATAGTAACGACAACAGCAGCTCTAACCGAGACAGCTAGCGGGTCGCTGGCTTAGCGTCTCGCCCTGCAGGTTACTTAAGCTCCTCAGCCGATTAGCCTCGTGAATCGGACAGGGCGGCAGCGATCGCGGTTGCTGCGGCCTCCCCCGAACGAAGGGCCGTCTCAACGGCACCGACATTTTGGTGCGGGCGGCACCAGTCGCCGCAGCAGGCCAGCGCCAGATCGGGCCGCGCCAGACAGGATTGAGGACAGGGCTGTTGGCAAAACGCGTATCGCCAGCGATGTCCCTGCTGCCACTGCGGCGCACCCAGCGCCGCCACCTGAGACAAAGTCTCAGCGGATTTAACTAGGCAAGCAGCCACCTCCGCCAGCGGCCAGTCCAAAGCCTGCTGTGCGAAGGTCATGCTGCTCTGTAGGGTCAGAATAACTCTCTCCATGGGGCGCTTAGCAGCCTCAAATCCCACCCAGCGCAGGACAGGGGTAGGCGATTGCAGCCCTAGGGAGGAGATATCATCCACGGGGCCCCCGTAGCCCACCATGGCGCTGAAGCAGGGCTCAAAGGTAACCCTGGCGATCGCTGCGGCCATTTCATCTGCTTCAGGGAGCGGCGGCAGCAGCGGCAAAACCTGAGGGGCTGGAATCGCCAACACAATTCCTTGGGCGGTGACGCTGCAGGGTCCTTCGGGGGTAACGGCCTGCAGCCGCCAGCTGCTGCCCTGGCGCTGTAGTACCTCAACCCGGTGTTGCCGGTACAGAGGCGTTTGCGCCGCTATATATTT
>JBCCAG010000675.1:0-2710 GCA_039814955.1 Cyanobacteria bacterium P01_A01_bin.135 | reverse complement strand
TCTGATCCAGCGACACCCGCCGCCCCGATGTTCGCCACCCCCTCCGCCGAAAGCCGCGCCCTCACCGGCAAGGTGGCCATTGTCACCGGCGCGAGGGCCAACCTGGGGCGCGGCTTTGCCCAGGCCTTTGCCCGGCAGGGGGCCGATGTCGTGGTCCACTACCACCGGGCCGAGACCCTTGACCAAGCCGAGGAAACCGCTCGCCTGGTGCGCGAGCAGGGGACCCGAGCGGCCCTGGTGCAGGGGGACCTGGGCCAGCCTGAAACCGTCAAGCGGATGTTCGACGTCGCCTTTGAGGAATTTGGCCGGGCCGATATCTTGGTCAACAACGCCGGGGCCATCGTCAAAAAGGCGATCGCCGATGTCACGGATGAGGAGCTGGAGGAGATGATCAATATCAATACCCGCGGCAACTTCCTTTGCACCCGGGAGGCCGCCCGCCGCCTGTCGGACAACGGCAGAATCATCAACATCGCCACCTCTCTGCTGGCCGGCGCCGCCCCCAACTACGCCGCCTACGCCGGAAGCAAAGCCATCGTCGAAGAGCTCACCCGCATGGGGGCGCGGGAGCTGGGTGGTCGCGGCATCACCGTCAACTCGGTTGCGCCTGGTCCGGTGGATACGCCCTTCTTCCACAGCATGGAAACGCCGCAAACCACCGAGTTCGCTGCCGGCCTCGCCGTTGCCGGTCGCTTAGGCATGGTGAGCGACATTGTGCCTCTGGTTGAGTTTTTGGCGCTCCCCAGTGCCCAGTGGGTGACGGGGCAGACCATTTGGATCAACGGCGGCTACCTGACCCGCTAAGGCTTGGCTGGGGGAGGACGGCGCTAGGGCCGACTCCCCTTTTTTGGCCGGGATGCCGGTTAAGAAGCGCCGCAACGTGTACTGTCCAATAGCACCTCCCGCATAGCCGCCCCCCGCCGCATCAGCCACCGCAGCCGCCACAAAAATAGCCCCGCCACCACTGCGATCGCCACCGACTGGCCAATCCACAGCCCCCGACTCCCCATCCCCAGACGAAAGCCCAGCAGATAGCCCACCGAGAGCCCCACGCCCCAGTACCCCAACACATTTAGCGCCATAGGCACCTGGGTATCCTGCAGTCCCTGTAGCGCCCCGTACACCGCCTTTTGAAACCCGTCCAGCACCTGGGCGATCGCCGCAATCACTAGCAGGGGTTGGGCGATCGTCACCACGGCCCCGTTGGCCGGGTCCTGCACATCTAAGTACAGGCCAATCACCTGGCGGGGAAACAACAGAAACACCGCTGAAACGACAACCACAAACAGCGTGCTCGTCCCGGCCCCCACCCAAGTCGCCTGGCGCATCGCCGGAGCGTTTCGCTGCCCCTAGCCACTGTCCCACCCGTACCGTCGTGGAAAAGGAGATCCCTAGCGGCACCATGAACACCACCACGATGGTCTGCAGCACAACCTGATGAGCAGCCAATACCTCAGTGCCCAGCGTCCCCATAGCGAACATAACCACCAGGAAAAAGCCCGCCTCCAGCCCCGAAAAGGCCCCGATGGGCACCCCCACCCAGAGCAGCTCCCACAGCACCCGAGGACGGAGGCGGTGCATCCCTTGAAAGATGCGGTAGCTCCGCAGCCTGGGGTGCAGCAGCACGTACAGACCCAGGGCAATGAACATCCCCCACTGAGCTACAACGCTGGCGATCGCCAGCCCCGCCAGCCCCAGCTCCGGCAGGCCAAAGTGGCCAAACCCCAGGCTGTAGTTGCCCAAGATATTGAACGCCGTACCCGTCACCACAATGGTCATTACCGGGCGGGCCTGGGATAGGGCCGAGACAAAGGCGCGCAGGGCTGCAAAGCCAATCACCGGAAACAGACCCCACAGCATGATGTCCAGGTAAGTATTCGCTAAGGCCACTGTGGTGTCACTCTGCCCCGCCCGGCTCATCCAGCGGTCAAAGTGCCCCATCAGCGCCATCGCCGGCACGGCCACCAGGGCCGTCAGCCACAGCCCCTGCCGGGCTACCCGCTGAATCCGGGCCCGCTGCCCTGCCCCAAAGGCCTCCGCCACCAGGGGCGTCACCCCCATCACCACGCCGGTGGTCGCGGTCATGGTAGACAAAAAGATCAGAGCAGCCAGCCCCCCGGCGGCCAGTACCTCCGGACCCATGCGGCCCATCATCACCGTATCGGCAAACCCGGTGGCAGACTGGGCTACCTGGGCGCTGGCCAGGGGTACAGCAATTTTCAATAGCTCGCGCAGTTCGGTTTGCAGGGGCGATCGCCCCGTGATTTGTACCATGGGATTTTCCTTTGATTATTTTGGAGGGTGAGAGTGCCTAAGAATTGCCCTGGCTACTCATCCGATTGGGGAATGAACAGGGCTGAGCCAACGGTAAACAGGATGCCCGCGAACAGGTGCAGGAATGAGGAGAACGAAACGCCCTTGAGGTTTTCGAGCACTGCATCTAGGACGAACAGCAGGGAGCCAATTAGGAATAGCCAGCTCACCAGGGCTTCGCGGGTGGGGGCGCTAGTTTTCTTCATCGGGGTTAGCATCCAGGTGTAAAACGCGGGTCATAAATCTATTTCCCTTAGGTCGGTTGTGCCGTGCTGGCTACAATACAACCATAGAGGCGCTGGAAGCATCGCTCTATCTAGACCCTGCGCATTTATCAAAATCTTGCTGTCAGTTTTTGGGAAGTCAGACCCATGGCGAAGCCCCAGCGTGACAACCC
>JBCCAG010000909.1:0-1708 GCA_039814955.1 Cyanobacteria bacterium P01_A01_bin.135 | reverse complement strand
GGCACCCCTGGTTCCGGCAGTCGACGCGGTTCTGCTGCGGCACCCTACCCAATGGCGCTGTGTTCAAAACATCGGCGGTATCGGCAATTTGACCTACCTGCCTCCGGCTGGGAGCCCGGACCCGGTTTTGGGCTGGGATACGGGGCCAGGCAATTCTTTGCTCGATCTGGCGGTGCAGACGTTCTCCAACGGCGATCGCCTCTACGACGAAGCTGGAGCCTGGGCTGCCCAGGGCACCATTTGCGAGCCTTTGTTGGCCCAGTGGCTCGCTCACCCCTTCTTTGCCCTACCGCCTCCTAAATCCACCGGGCGGGAGCTATTTGGTCAGGGCTTTTTGCAGCAGTGCTTGAGGGATGCCCGGGCCTACGACCTGCAGGACGCCGACTTGCTGGCAACCCTGGGGGAGCTAACGGCGGTTTCCATCGCCCACAGCTACCGCGCCCTGCCCCGCCTGCCGGACGAGGTGCTGCTGTGCGGCGGCGGGCGGCATAACCGCTACTTGGTAAGCCGTCTTCAATACCATCTGCCGAATATTCAAGTCTTACCGACGAACGCCGCCGGCCTCGACGCCGACTACAAAGAGGCGATCGCCTTTGGCCTATTGGCCTATTGGCGCTGGCATAGGGTACCCAGCAATCTGCCCAGCGTCACGGGGGCGGCGCGAGCCGTTTCCTTAGGAGAAATCTACTGGCCTCCTACTGGTGCCCCTGACTGGACCTATGATAGGGGAGGTAGTCCTAACGGTCGGGCAATGTCTGTGATGGCTGATGCGACGACCGACCCAGAGTAATTCCTATTTGTGGCACATACCTTTCTAGTAGAAGATGGCCGCTGGTTTTTGAGCGGGAGCTGGCTTGACCGGGATGGCCCTGTAACTGCAGTTGACGGCAGACTGCTGGTGGTGTGGAATCGGGACGGCTGGTACACCCTGGTGACCAAGCTCAACTTTCCCAACGCGCCGCGCCGGGAGATCTCGTTTCAGTACCGGGGCCGGTTCGTGAGCGGCAACCGCCGCTATACCTTTGTCCTGCAGCACAGCGATCTGGGCCGGGTAGAGGGGGAAGGGTGGATTGCTCCTGACTCTATTGTGCAGCGCTACTGGGTACTCAACGACCGCGATCGCCGCACGGGGTTCGAGAGTCTACACCGCACGGGCCGCGATCGCTACCACCTCTCTAGCAGCATGATGTCCGGTCACTATCTATCGAGCATGATGGAGGGCACCCTCACCCGCCGCTAACCGGGCGATCGCCGCTGAACCCAAGCTATAGGAGCGCGCCAGAAATCAATCCCACCGGCTGAGGTTGGGGTCTTCGTCAAAGCTGATCAGCTTCAGGTGCTCTGGGTTCTCTAGAATCATCTTAGAGAGGATGAGGGCCGCAATTGTCCAGGTCTGGTATTTGCGGGAGGCTTTACCCACCAACCGTCCATTGCGGCCATCGTAGTATTCGGGCCATTCATCCTGGCTAAGCCGCTTTTCCGCCAGCGTCACGGCGCGCTCGCCAATCTCGGGACGGCCTAGCTTCACCGAAGCCGCCACCAGCATCCACATCAGCAGGGGCCAGTTGCCGCCGTTGTGGTAGGACCAAGGCGCGTTTTTGGGGTCGCAGCCGGTTAAGATACGCCATTCATCCCCCTCAATGGCGGGGAAGCAGATTTTCATCGGCATGTAGCCCACCAAATCGCTCCACCGCTGCTCAATCACATC
>JBCCAG010000924.1:0-1640 GCA_039814955.1 Cyanobacteria bacterium P01_A01_bin.135 | reverse complement strand
GTTATTGTGTCTAAACTGATGGGGAGCTGTCGTATCTGAGTTTACGGGAATTTGGCTCACCCGGCGGGTAAGCTAAGTTAGAGGGAGGCTACATTCGAACTTTGAGGCTTGTGAAGTGACAGCGACCCTCATCCAAAGCCCAGACCGGATTGTTCTCCGCAACATTAGCTGGCAGACCTACCAGTCGCTGATTCTCGACGTCGAATCAGAGCCCGCCCTGCGCCTCACCTACGATCGCGGTACGCAAACCGATTTGCCATCTACGCCGCCTTGAAGGTTCCAGAAATATGGCGCTATGACGGGCGATCGCTAACCGTTCACCTACTAAACAACGGCGCTTACCAACAAAACGATCGCAGCATTACGCTACCGGCAATAACGGCGGCAGAAATCACCCGATTCCTGGAGCTGAAGTTCTCTGGCGATAGGGGTACTGTAGGCGAAAACACGCTGGTAAGGCAATTCCGCCAATGGGTTCGGCAGCAGCAATCGCCGTAGGTCAAAGCTCAATTCTCGGCTACTGGCTCTTCAGCGGCGGGAGCCTCCGTCGAAAGACGAATCACGTAGGGGAAATATCCATCTGGCCGGTAGGATCCCACCCAGACGTCGTAGGCTCCCGGGAGCCAAGCCCCTACCACCCCCGGATTAAGCCCGTTGAGGTCATCGCTGCACCAGCTCCCGCCTCGCCCTCGCACCACCAGCGTGGTATCGTCGGTGCTCTGCACCATCAAGCTCAGGTAGTCAAAGGCATCGGTGAGCAGGATGCGGTGGTCAGCGGGGCCGTCTACGTAGCCAGAGCAAACGCCGGTGTCGGTGGACTGCCGCCCTGAGACAACGCTAGCAAGCTGCGATCCGCCACTGATGCCGCGCAGGGTGAGGTTAGTTGGGCTAGAGGTAACGGTGATGTTCTCAAACAGCGGAGTGCCCGTAGGACTTAAGGAGGGGGTGGGCGCTGGCGGTGGGGTTACCCCCGGTTCCGGTAGCGGAGCGGTGAGCTGCGCCTCAGCGGGGGAAGCTACACCGATTAGCCCTACAGCGCCGAGAAGCGCAAGGGCGATCGCGCTTGTGAATTGGCACTGGATTGTTTCGCGGGGTGGTCCTGAGGGATAGGGTTTGGTTGGATATGACGGTGCTACGTTCCGACCGGGCAGGAAGCTGTTGGGTGCGCAGTTTGGGCGGGATGGGGAATTCATGGGGTTCACTGCCTACTCCGTCAAGCCCAGAGCTGTCTCCAGGCGCTGTGTGTCTATGCCTCGTTGGTGCAGCAGCAGCCAGGAATCTACCAGGTCTGGTCCCTTCATGTCGCAGGTGAGGGCAGCCCTGAGCGATCGCATCACCAGCCCTTTTTTTACGTCGGCGGCTTTGGTCACCTGTTTGATGATGGCTTTGGCTTCGTCCTGGGTGGTGAGTGGCTCGGTCTTCAGGGCGTCCAGGGTGGTCTGCAGTACCGCCGCCGTGCCGGCCTGATTTAGTTGTTCCTTAGCCGCATCGCTATGGGGCAGGTCAGCGTCAAACAGGTAGCGGCACATATCCACCGCCTCGTCTAATCGGGCTAGGCTTTGGCTCACCAATGCCGTCGCCCCTTCCAGCCATGGCCGCTCTATGCCGGTATTAAAGCCCGCCTCTTGCCAGTAGGGCAC
>JBCCAG010000197.1:0-6275 GCA_039814955.1 Cyanobacteria bacterium P01_A01_bin.135 | reverse complement strand
TGCTTACGGCCATCCCAGTTGTTGAAATCCCCCAGCAAAGAGACATTGCGGGCGTTGGGAGCCCAAACGGCAAAGCAGACGCCGCTCACTCTGTCGATGGTAGCCGGATGGGCCCCCATCTTCTCGTAGATGCGGTGATGGTTACCCTCCCCAAACAGGTGCACATCAAAGTCGGTAATCTGGGGGGACTGGAAGGCGTAGGGATCGTAGATGACCCGCTCGTGATCCCCCTCTTTAATGCGCAGCTGGTAGCCTGACAGATCTGGCGTCTCGAGCTGGCATTCAAAGAAGTTGGGGTGGTGCACCGAGGTCATGGGATGGTCTTCGATGGACTCGGGACGAATTACCCAGGCTTCCTGGGCGTTGGGGAGAAAGGCGCGAATAACCCATGTGGTCTTGCCGTCGTCGTCAATCTTGTGGGGACCGAGGACCTCGAACGGGTTCTGGTGCTGATTCCAGACAATTCTGTCAATTTGATCCGGCGCAACTGTCATGGTCATACCAATATTTACTCCCAGCAAGCCTACCTATAGACCCATCAAACCAGAACGTGCGAGCCTTATACAAGACGTCACGCTGCGCTGCCGCCTGGGGCACTTTCTCGCAGAAGCCATGGGCCGATGCATCGTTTACCCCTTGAAGTATGACGAAAAGTTGCCGTTATGCCAATCATCACTGTTGTAGAGATCGCACCTGAGGGGCTGGTTAGGATAGGCGGTTTTTCAGCTCCCATATGCAGCGCGGGGGCTAGAAAACCGTATCGTCCGCACCGGCCCTTCAAGTGCCATATGAATCGATTGAGCTGTTGGGGGAAAGACCGATGAGCCAGATGCGCCCCGCTCTAGATGCATCCTGGCCGTTTTGGCCAGTGGTGCCGCTGTATCCCTACGGTAAGCGGCGTACGGTACGCCGCGAGGCGGTGAAAGACACCATCTGGACCTTTGATCAGCAGCAAGGCATCTTTTATGTGGTGGTTCCTATTCGAATGACGGTGGTGCGGCTGGACAAGGGGGGACTACTGGTATACGCGCCAGTAGCGCCGACGGAAGAGTGCGTGGCAATGGTGCGGGAGCTGGAGGGGGAACACGGCCCGGTGCGCTACATCGTGCTGCCTACAGTATCGGCCATTGAGCATAAGGCGTTTGTGGGGCCGTTCGCCCGCAAGTTCCCCGAAGCCCAGGTGTACGTGATTCCGAACCAATGGAGTTTCCCGGTGAATTTACCCCTGAGCTGGCTGGGGTTTCCGCCAAAACGCACCCATACCTTGCCTGAAGATAGCGCTGAGTCACCCTTTCAAGATGACTTTGACTACGCCCTCCTGGGGCCAGTGCGACTGGGGCTAGGGTCCTTTGAGGAGGTGGCATTTTTCCACCGCGCCTCCGGAACCCTGCTGGTGACCGATACCCTGATGGCGATTCCCGAGACGCCGCCGGAGATCGTCAGCCTAGACCCCTACCCGCTGCTGTTTCACGCCAGAGAAAGCGCCTCAGATCCTATCGTCGATACCCCAGAGAACCGGATTAAAGGCTGGCGACGCATCGTCCTGTTTACCTTTTACTTCCGCCCGGCGGTGCTGGCGGTGCCGGGGCTAGGAGAGGTGCTGCGGGATGCGCCCCGAGCTAGCGATCGCTCTAAGCGAGGCTATTTTGGCCTATTCCCCTTCCGCTGGAGGGCGGACTGGCTAGACTCCTACAAAGCCCTTTACCGGGACGGGCAGCTTTTTGTGGCTCCGGTGCTGCAGCTTTTAATCCTCAACCGCAACCCGGCGGAGGTGCGCCGCTGGGTAGACCAGGTGACTTGTTGGGACATTCAGCGGGTGATGCCGGCCCATCTGGCCTCACCCGTGGCGGCAACAGCGGCAGCGGTGAGGCGGGCGTTTGAGTTTGTGGATCACGGTAGCGAGCTACCGGCGGGGGACTTAGAGACGATTCAGGAACTGAATCAGGATTTGACGCGGCTGGGAGCGATTCCACCCGTGAGTCAATAGCTCGCCTCCTAGCACTGCTGATGATTTATAAATCTCCAAACAATGGGCAAGCCAACAATCCGAATTCTTAAACCTGGTGACGAAGCCGCATTAGAAGCTTTCTTGCTGTCCCGTATTGAATCGTCCATGTTTCTAATTGGCAACATGCGGGAATCGAGCCTGGTCGATACGGGGCAACCCTACACCGGAACCTACGTGGCGGCATTTGAAGGTGAGAGAATCATTGGTGTTGTCGCCCATTACTGGAATCAGAATCTGGTCCTGCAAGCGCCAGTGCACCTAAATCCGCTATGGCAGGCCGCGGCTGAAGCGTCGCAACGCCCAATAGCTGGCTTGATAGGTCCAAATAACCAGGTTAATGCGGCGAAAGCGGTGCTTAAGGTTGATGAGTCGAAGATCCAGTTGGATTCGAGAGAAAAGCTCTATAGTTTGAGACTGGCAGATCTACATGTACCCAACGATTTAAGGTCAGGTAGAGTGATGGGGCGGCGAATTGAAGCTCGCGATTTAGAGTTGATTGTTGAGTGGAGAGTCGCTTACTCGACTGAAGCGGTTGGTGACGAAGAGAGTCCTCATCTGTGGCAGACCTGCCGGGCGTCTGTTGAACGGTCTCTAAAGGAAAGACGCACTTGGATACTTGAAGATAGCGGCGAGCCGGTGGCGACTAGCTCTTTCAATACAGAGATTAAAGAAGCGGTTCAAATTGGAGGGGTCTGGACACCTCCCAATCTGCGGCGGCGAGGATACGGCCGTGCGGTGCTCGCCGCCTCACTTTTAGAGGCTCGGCATGCAGGGGTGGAGAAGGCCATTTTGTTCACAGAGGAGAGCAATATCGCAGCCCAAACAGCTTATTCTGCGCTGGGCTTCGAAGAGATCGGTGATTATCGATTGACGCTTTTGCGATCGCCAGCGTTTCGATAATGGGTTTCCAAGAGAGAATAACCATGGATGAAAATTTCTGGCTACAAAAATGGCAGACCAACCAGATTGCCTTCCACAAAAGCGAGGCCAACCCAGCCTTAGTGCAGCACTTCTCGGCCCTTGCCCTCAATCAGGGAAGCCGTATCTTTGTGCCCCTGTGCGGCAAGACCCTGGACATTGGCTGGCTGCGATCGCAGGGGTACCGGGTTGCCGGGGCTGAGCTAGCGGAGCTGGCGGTGACGCAGCTATTTGATGAGCTGGGGGTAGCGCCAACGGTCTCCGTCGCCGGGGAGACCCAGCGCTACAGCGCTGAGGGCATTGATATCTTCGTCGGCGACATCTTCGACGTTTCGGCGGAGTTGCTGGGGCCCGTGGATGGGGTTTACGACCGGGCGGCGCTGGTGGCGCTGCCCAAGGATGTGCGCGATCGCTACACAGCCCACTTAATCGAGATCACAGGCGGTGCGCCGCAGTTATTGGTCACCTTTGAGTATGACCCAGCAGTGATGACGGGGCCGCCATTTTCCATTACTGGGGAAGAGGTGAAGCGGCACTATAGCGGAAGCTATGAAGTATCCCGGCTAGCTAGCGCAGCTATTCCTGGGGGTCTCAAGGGAAAATATGCGGCCAATCAAAGTGTTTGGCGGCTAACCATGGGCCAGCACCGATGATCAAAACCTTTGAAGCAGCTCGGCTATTGGTTCAGGAGTTGAAGATATGTACCATTTACGCCAGTGCTAAGACGAAGCTCCCTTCTTTATGGGAGTATGTCGACTTGCCTGAAAAGCAACCGGGAGAAAAAGGCTGGGGAGAAAAGGTCTCAGCCGTCTGGGACTGGAAAAACCGTCTACCGGCTGAGTTTCCCGACGAAATTTTCTATGGGAAAGTCAAAGGCGGATTTGCTGTATTGATGTCGATGGACTATTTGCGAGGCGTTCATTTTAAGTCAGCTTACAGGCCTGTTGATGAGTTGACTCCGTTATCCGCCTACATTTTCGAGAAAATTCGAATCGAACCCCAAGATACTACCCGCTTGCGCAATGAAACCACTCAGGAGTATGGTTGCTCTAAAAGCCAGTTCGATACGGCCTTGAAAAACCTGCAAATTTCAATGAATGTTGTGCGCTCCAATGATCCCAAAATTGAACGAGACACCTGGTTGACCTTCCGGGAACAGTATCCCGAGATTTGGAACTCCTATGTCGCAGAAGATTGGTGAACTATTGAACAGGTTCAAAGCCCGGTATTGAGGGCGCGCTTAGAATTACGCCACTTGCCAAGCCAGCTCCTCCCCCGCCCGTAGGGGGACCAAGCTGGCGTCGCCAAAGGTCAGCTGATCAGGAATCTGCCAGGGGGTCTTAGTCAGGGTGATTTGAGCCGTATTGCGCGGCAGACGGTAGAAATCTGGCCCATGAAAGCTGGCAAACGCCTCCAGTTTATCTAGGGCCCCAGCGCTCTCAAAAGCTTCCGCGTAAAGCGCCATCGCATGCAGCGCCGAGAAACAGCCAGCACAGCCGCAGGCGTTTTCTTTGCTGCCCCGAGCATGGGGGGCGCTGTCGGTGCCCAAAAAGAACTTGGGATTGCCGGAGGTCGCCGCCTTCAGCAGGGCCTGGCGATGGCTCTCCCGCTTCAGGATAGGAAGACAATAATAATGGGGACGCAGCCCCCCTTGAAACAGGGCATTGCGGCTAAACAGCAGATGCTGGGGGGTGATGGTTGCCGCGATGTTGTCCGTCCCCAGTACAAAGTTCGCCGCATCCGCAGTGGTGATATGCTCCAGCACCATCCGCAGCCTCGGAAACCTCAGCCTAAGGGGAATCAGATGCTTTTCAATAAACACCTTCTCCCGGTCAAACATATCCACCGCCCTATCCGTCACTTCCCCATGGAGCAGTAGCGGCAGGCCCACCTGCTCCATCATCTCAAAGACGCGATCGCACTGGCGAATATCGGTGACGCCGGAGTCTGAGTTAGTGGTGGCCCCGGCGGGGTAGTACTTCACCGCTTTAACGAAATCAGTCGCTTTTGCCGCCTCAATCTCATCTGGGCTGGTGTTGTCCGTCAAGTAGAGGGTCATCAGGGGCTCAAACGCATGGCCCGCTGGAACTGCAGCCAAAATGCGATCGCGGTAGGCGGCGGCATCGGCCACAGAGCGCACGGGAGGCTTGAGGTTGGGCATGACGATGGCGCGGGCAAACTGGCCCACGGTATGGGGCAGCACCGCTTTTAGGGCCGTGCCGTCCCGCAGGTGCAGGTGCCAATCGTCAGGCTGGGTGAGGGTAAGTTGCATAGAGTGGTGGCGGTGGGCGGCAGAGGCCCTGGGGCACAGATCTAGTTGCGGTCAGGCAGGCGCTCCCCTGTTTCAGCATGGAACCAATGCAGGTTATTGGCCGGTAGTGCCAGGGTAACGCGATCGCTCTCCCAGCGGGCATCAGAGGGCAACAGAGCTCTCAGGGTGGTTTGCTTGTCCCCATCTAGGCGGACGCTGATCAGGTTGCCCATGCCCAAATTCTCCACTAGGAAAATCTTTCCGTCTACCGTCAGGGGGCTGTCGGGCTGGGCCAGGCTAATTTGCTCGGGGCGAATGCCCAACACCACCTCCGGCGGCGGCACAAACCGATCGGGCAAGGGAATGGCGGTATTGCCCAACTGCGCGGCCTTGCCCTGGCAGGGGAGGGTCAGCAGGTTCATTTGCGGGCTACCGATGAAGCCTGCTACAAACCGATTGGCGGGGTAGGCGTAGATGCGCTCTGGGGGGTCGAGCTGCTGCAGGTTGCCCTCGTAGAGTACGGCGACCCGGGAAGAGAGGGTCATGGCCTCGGTTTGGTCGTGGGTGACGTAGACCACCGGGGCCTGCCGCTCGGCAAATAGCTGCTTGAGCTCGGCGCGCACCTGCTCCCGCAGCAGGGCATCTAGATTACTTAAGGGCTCATCCAGCAAAAACACATCGGGGTTGCGCACCAGGGCGCGGCCCAGGGCCACTCGCTGCCGCTGACCACCGGAGAGGCTAGCGGGCTTGCGGTCTAGCAGGTGGCTGAGACCCAGTAGCTCAGCGGCGTCGGCCACCCGCTCTCGAATGGTGGCCTCCGATTCCTTGCGCAGCTTTAGCCCCGAGGCGATATTCTCCCGCACGGTCATATGAGGGTAAAGGGCGTAGCTCTGGAACACCATGGCAATGTTGCGATCGCCCGGCGGGGTACGCTCCATGTGCTTGTCGTCAATCAGAATTTCTCCTTTGGTGGGCTGCTCTAGCCCGGCAATCAGCCGCAGAATGGTGGATTTGCCACACCCAGAGGGGCCCAGCAGGGTCAAAAACTCCCCTTCTTTGACCGCTAAGCTCAAATCCTTGACGGGGACGTTGTTGCGG
>JBCCAG010000396.1:0-4402 GCA_039814955.1 Cyanobacteria bacterium P01_A01_bin.135 | reverse complement strand
GGCGAGGGCTACTTGTCCCACCGCTACGACTCGGTATACCACGACCCCAACACCGCCGAGCAGAAGGGCGGCAAGAGCATTTTTACCGATGAGTACGAGAAGGTGGGAGACTACGTCATCCTCAACCGCCGTCACATTGAGACCGATGGGGAGTCAGATCAGGAATTCATCTTCTCCAATATTCAACTGCTGACTGCATAAGGCAGTGCGATATATTGCGTCAGCCCTGCGGTCTAAGACCTTAGCCCTAGGCCCCAGGGTTGCCATCAGCGCTGCGATCGCCAGCAGTGTGGCGCTGGGCCCGTCCCAAGCCGCCGTGCCTCAAACCGCAGAGGAATACCGACAACAAGGCCTTAGCTACCGTAATCAGGGACGCTTTGACGAGGCGATCGCAGCCCTAGAGCAGTCGGTGGCCCTGGCCCCAGATCATCAAGGGGGGCAAGTGATTTTGGGCTGGACCCAGCACCTGGCGGGGCAGCAGGAGCCCGCGGCCCGAACCCTTACCCAAGCGGTGTACCGCAACCCCTTTGATATCCCCACTCTAAACGCCCTGGGGATTGTGCATCTGGTACAGGGCAACCTAGGGCAGGCGGTCACTAGCCATCTGTGGGCGGCGCACCTGCAGTCCGATAACGAGGTCGCCTACTTCAACCTCAGCCTGGCGGCCCAGCGGCTGACGCTCTACGACTGGGCCATTGCCACCGCCGCCCGCGCCGCTGAGCTAGAGCCCTATAATCCTCATCCTCTAATTGCCGAGGCGATCGCCCTATGGAGTCAGGACAAACTAGAGGACGCCCAGCAGCGCTACCGCGAGGCCTTAGATTTGAGCCCGCGCTATGGAACGCCCGATCTCGACTTCTACCTAGAGCAGGCTGCCTTTAGCCCAGAGCAAATTGCTATTGCCTACGAAATTGTTGAAACCTTGACTGGCGAGAGCCTGTAAATCCGCCCTATCGGTTCAGCCTAATCGACAGGCCATCCCTTGACTCTCTACAATGAGGTCTGTTCCTCGCGCCAGCAGGGCGCGCTTATATCTCTGCGAGATCTGCAGAAAGGGGGCCAACCAATGTGCGGAATCGTCGGCTATATCGGAACCCAAGCGGCCAGCAGCATTCTGATTGACGGGCTGCAGCGGTTAGAGTATCGCGGCTACGATTCGGCTGGCATTGCGACCCTGTCCGAAGGCAATATTCGCTGCATTCGCGCTGAAGGTAAGCTGCAGAACCTCAAAGACAAGCTCAATGGCTCCAGCGACCCCGCCCCTATCGGAATCGGCCACACCCGCTGGGCCACCCACGGCAAGCCGGTGGAGCACAACGCCCATCCCCACCTCGATACCCACCGCCGCGTCGCCGTGGTGCAGAACGGCATTGTAGAAAACTACCGGGAGCTGCGCGATCGCCTGCGGCCGCTGGGCTATGAGTTTGTCACCGAAACCGACACCGAGGTGATCCCCAACCTAGTGGCCCTGCACCTGGACAAGCTGCAGCAGAGCGGTGAGGAGGAGCGCTATTTATCCCCCTTTACTGAAGCCGTCCGCCGCGCCGTACAAGAGCTGACCGGCTCCTTTGCGATCGCCCTGATCAGCCTTGACTACCCCGATGAAATCGTCATCGCCCGCCAGGACTCGGCCCCGCTGGTGATCGGCTTTGGCCAGGGGGAATTTTTCTGCGCGTCCGATGTGCCCGCCATCTTCCCCCACACCCAGGCGGTAATCACCCTAGAGAACGGGGAGCTGGGCACCATTACGCCGCTGGGGGTGCAGATCTACGACGGAGAAGGACGGCGGCTGCGTAAACAGCCCCAGGTGATGTCCGGCGTCTCCACCGCTATCGAAAAGCAAGGCTTCCGTCACTTCATGCTCAAGGAGATCTATGAGCAGCCCGATGTAATTCGCGCCTGCGTCAGCGCCTACTTCAACCCAAGCTGGTCGGCTGGCAGCGAGGGACGCCCCATTCAGCTCGGCCTCCCCGAGGACTTTTATCAAGACCTAGACCAAATCCAAATCATTGCTTGCGGCACCAGCTGGCACGCCAGCCTAGTGGGTAAATATCTGCTGGAACAGTTTGCCGGCATCCCTACCCAGGTGCAGTACGCCTCCGAGTTCCGCTACTCGCCACCGCCCCTGCAGGCCAATACCCTGGTGGTGGGGGTTACCCAGTCTGGAGAAACCGCAGATACCCTGTCGGCCCTCACCATGGAGCTGCAGCGCCGCCAGAACCAGCCCCCTGAACTACAGCCTCGCTTTTTGGGGATCACCAACCGCACCCAGAGCACCTTGGCCCAGATGGTGAATTACCTGATTGACACTAAAGCCGGCATTGAAATTGGGGTGGCCGCTACCAAAACTTTTACCGCCCAGCTGTTCGCCTTTTATTGCCTGGCGCTAGATCTAGCCTATCGCCGGGGAACCCTGCCCCCCGAGCAAATCGAGCTCATGATGTCCCAACTGCGGCAGGTTCCCGCCCAAATTGAGACCAGCCTGCCGGAGCAGGAGGCCCAGGCGGAGGAGCTGGCTCACCAGTTTGTGGAAACCCAGGACTTTGTGTTTGTGGGGCGGGGGGTGAACTTCCCCATTGCCCTGGAGGGGGCGTTGAAACTCAAGGAAATCAGCTACATTCATGCAGAGGGCTACCCGGCTGGGGAGATGAAGCACGGGCCTATCGCTCTGCTGGACGCCAAGGTCCCCGTAGTAGCGATCGCCGTACCAGGGCAGGTGTACGAGAAGGTACTCTCCAATGCTCAGGAGGCCAAAGCGCGGGATGCCCAGCTGTTTGGCGTCATCGCCGGGGAGGACGAGGCGGCGGCGGAGATCTTTGATGCCCAGCTCTTGGTACCACAGATTAACGAGATGCTGTCGCCGCTGCTGACGGTGGTGCCGCTACAGCTTTTGTCTTACCATATTGCGGCGCGGCGCGGCTTAGATGTGGATCAGCCCCGCAACCTGGCTAAGAGCGTCACCGTGGAATAGGGCCTAATGACCACCAATATTGCCCTAGGTGCCCTTGTTATATTTCTCTCCCGCCTCGCCGACGTCACCATTGGAACGTTGCGCATCAGCATGCTCGTGCGGGGCTACCGGGCGATCGCCACCGGCCTCAGCTTTGTGGAGGCGCTGCTGTGGCTATTTGCCACCAGCAAGGCCATTCAGGGCGTCGACGACCCGCTGAAGTTTTTGGCCTTCGGGGCGGGGTTTGCCTCCGGTACCTTGCTGGGCTCTACCATCGACGGCTGGCTGGCCCTAGGAAGCTGCGTCGTCCGCATCATTGCCCCGGTGGAGTCACCCCAGGTGGCGGAGGCCCTGCGCAAGCTAGACCTCGAGGTGACGGTGCTCAACGCCTCTGGGGCCAAGGGGGAGATGCGGCTGATCTACAGCATTATCTTTAAGCGGCGGCAGCAGGAGGTGCTGGAGACCATTAGCGCGGTGAATCCGGACGCCATTGTCAGCATCGACGATGTCACCACCGCCGACCTACACAGCTATAAAGCCCCGAAGCGAGCGCGATTCTTGAGCCTGGTGCGATCGTAAAAACCAGTCTCAGGGCAGGCGTGTCTTATAGGGGCAGCCACTAGCATCATCTGAATCTGGCGCTGGACTGGCAACGGCGCGGCCTGACTAGGCATTTCAAGGTAGGCTCGATGGCGATCGCCATTGTGCTGGTGGTAGGGCTGGCGGCGCTGGACCTGATGCCCATCTTGATTAGCGCCTGGGTGGTGATTTATCGGGCTACTGGCTGCTGGCGCTGTTTTTTGTGATTACCTCCCTGGTGACGGAGGTGCTCTCTAACAATGCGTCAGTGGTGCTGTTGCTGCTAGTGGCGGTAAAAGTGGCGGAATCCTTGAGCCTCAACCCCTACACGTTTATGTTCGCGGTGGTGTTTGCCGCCTCCAACAGCTTTATTGCACCCGAAGGGTTGATTAGCACATTTCGTTTTGTAGAACCCCCGCTCCGCGGGGGTTCTACAAAATCACATCAAGCAAGCGTCTCGTTAGACGCAATATGACCCCCATCGGCTACCAAACCAACACCATGGTCTATGGTCCGGGGGGCTACCGGTTTGTGATTTCCTGCGGGTGGGGACGCCCGCTAAACTTGATGATGGCGGTGATCAAGCCGCCGCTAATTATCGTGTTTTTTGGGCTGTAATCCATACGAGTAGCCATGGGTGAACCAGTGATCACCATTCGCCGCACCGAGCCGGGGGACTACGAAGCCGTCCGGCAAATATTTTTAGGCCCCAGCGTGATTGCCGGGACCCTGCAGATGCCCTTCCCCTCGGCGGAGTTCTGGCGTAAGCGGCTGGACAACCCGCCGGAGGGGTTAGTGAGCCTGGTGGCGTGCGCCGATGGGGAAATCGTCGGTCAGAGGGGGCTATCCACCTTCAGCGGACAGCGGCGCGGG
>JBCCAG010000917.1:0-1668 GCA_039814955.1 Cyanobacteria bacterium P01_A01_bin.135 | reverse complement strand
TAAGTGTTAAGTTTACGCATTAACTTCTTTAGAACAAGTTATCTAAACTCAGGCAAAGATTAATCTTGTTGGGTCATTAGCTGGGCTAACCGTAATCACCATGACGCAGTACTGGGCGATCGCAGTCGGTATAAATCAATACTTCAACCTGCCACCGCTAGACTATGCCGAGCGGGACGCAGGGGCGCTATACGACTTTTGGATCAACAAAGCCGGCTTTAGCCAGGCGCACTGTCACCTGTTGACACCCTCAGCGATCGCCCAATCTGACAGCCTAGAGTCGCCGTCCCTCACCTCCGCCTTGCTCATCCATACCCTGAAGCAAATTTTGCAGCAGGCGACGGCGGACGACCTAATTTGGTTGACCTTCAGCGGCTACGGCGCTCAGGCCGGTGGCGAAGACTACCTGCTTTTCCCAGGCAGTGATCCCAAAGGCCCCACCCATGCTGCCGCCACAGGCGACCTCATGACCCTGCTGGAAAATGCACCTGCCCAAACCCTGATGCTGCTAGATCTGAAGCGGCCCGATGGGGAAGCCGACGCTGTGCTGGGGAAATCTACCCTCGCACAGGCGCAAGCCAAGGACATTGCCGCTATCTTGAGCTGCCAGCCCGACGAGATCTCTCAAGAGACCTTTACCCTAGCCCAGGGCCTGTTTACTGGCGCAGTGCTTGAGAGTCTTGAGGAGAACGGCGATACCCTCACCCAGCTCGCCCAAGATCTCACCAGCCGCTTGCCCCAGATGAGCGATCGCCACTGGCGCGCCCGCCAGACTCCTATGATCTGCGCTCCAGCGGCCATGGCCTCCCGCTGGCTGACGCCCAAGGCGGCGGCAGAGGCGGATGTCAGCAATGATAGCTTCGAGACAGCCTTTGCCGACTTGGCGGATGCGCTACCCGACGTCGGGGACGACAGCGATGGCGACAGCAACGACTTTGAGACAGCCTTTGCCGGCTTAGCGGATGCGCTGCCCGATGTTTACAGTGACGAGGGGAGCAGTGGCGCTGGGGTTAGCGGTAATCAGGTTGGCAGCGACAATATCCCTACAGACGAGGAGAGGGCGGCGGTAGCGCCAGCGTCCCCAGCTACCAGCGCCCCGCAACTGGATTTGCCAAACGTTTCTCCGCCCCCACCCCGGCCTTCCGTCCCCACTGCCCCGGCCCCCGTTCCGCAAGTCGTCCCCAAATTTCCGGTCCAGGGCACTCCCAGAAAAGCCTCTGCCGCGCGGGAATTAGACAGCCGCGCCTGGCAGCGTTTTGGCCTATGGGGGACAGCGCTACTGGCTCTGCTGGTAGCGGGCGTTATTGTCCGTAACCGGGCCGCCCTATTTGGGGAGGCTCGCCCACGCCCTGACATCAGCGCCGACACTGCTGCACCTGCGACCCAGGCAAACAGGCAGGTGAATATGGGTATCCTGGCCCAGGCCATTGCCACCCTCAACCAGGAGCGGGTAGAAACTCCGGTGAATCAGGCCACAGACTTTGCCCGGGCGATCGCCATCGCTGAGCAAATCCAGCCCGGACAGCCCGTCTATAAGCGCTCCCAGCGGTATATCCGCCGCTGGGCTAACACCATCGTTGACCTAGCTGAGGCCCGGGCCCAGTCAGGGAACTATGCCGAGGCCATTGGCGCTGCTCGTCTAGTGCCAGCATCGGTAGAAGCGGTTTA
>JBCCAG010000572.1:0-3271 GCA_039814955.1 Cyanobacteria bacterium P01_A01_bin.135 | reverse complement strand
GGCGCAGCGGGGGGCTATCGCCGGGGCAGCGCGACCCTGCAGATGGGTAGCCGGTTTTACGAGTTTGCAAGCCAAGCCGATGCGGCGATCGCCATGGCCGGTACCGCCACAGAGCAGGTGGTGGGTCTGGGTAAGCCGGTGCTGACGCTGGCAGGGGAAGGGCCACAGTTCACCCCCGCGTTTGCGGAGGCCCAGACCCGGCTGTTGGGTCCCTCGGTAGAGCTGGTCTCCGCCCCAGAAAACATGGGCAAGGCGCTGCAAGCGCTGTGGGATAATAGACAGCGCCGCCGAGCGATCGCCGCCAACGGCCTGAGACGCTTGGGGCCACCGGGGGCTGCTGCGCGGATTGCGGCCCATTTGTTAAACGTGATGGCCTAGACCACCCGATGACCACAGCAAAGGATGATCACAGCAAGGGCTGAAAGAACAATTCAACTCGTGAAGGGCTTAGGGCGATGGCTCCTTGCCCTTGTCCTCACCTGCGGTCTGCTCGCACTAACGGGAGCGCCTGCGAGCGCCAAGACCTGCCGCACCGTTGACGGCCATCGCATTTGCTTAATCAGCACTAAGCGCAGCACCAAAAACTACTGGGAGTACCGCGCTGTGGTGGAAGTGGATGGCGATCGCCGCCCGCTGGAGGTGTATGACTGCCGGCGTCAGCAGCGCACCACAGCGAACGGAAAGCGAATTCCCTTTGTCCCCCAAGGTCCCGGAGAACTGATTTGCCGGCTGCTGTACCGCTAAAAGGATGCCGCTGAAAAATAAAGCCCTAAGGAGTGGGGTAATAGCGAGGGGCAAGAGCGCCACTATCGCAGCCACTCGACCGATTGCCAACACCAGTGACGGTTGCGTTGGACAATATCGCGTTGGCTCTGCCCCTCGTTCTAAGCCGCGTTAAACGCCCGGATCATCAGACTTCTTGACGTCAGGAACAATATCAGGGCGCTCTTTGTCTTCCCAGCCCGTCGGCCGCTTGGAGTTGTACCAGGCAATGGAGCCCACGCTTACGGCTGCGATAAAGCCAACCACCAGAACCAGCAGAGCTGAAACGGGGAAATGGGGGCCGGCTGCGGCTGCATCCATCGCAACATCAGTGGCCAGAAGGTTCACTAGGGTTATCATAAAAGACCTCATCACTCTATATTTTCACACCCTACCAGAGTGGCTGAATCTGTACACCCGTCCTGATAGATATCTTTCTAGGAGAGTGCCCTTTTCTGGCTGAACCTGTCGCTGCCGCAGTAATGTGGCCTGTGCGGCAGCAAATTAGTCTGTGCGGCCGCGCAAGTCCTGGGCAATTATCCAAGCTTGCCCCACCAGTAGGGGGACCAGGCTCCCGGCGGCAATCACGAGCCAGCCATCGAGACCAGGGTGGGTCAAATCCAACACGGTGGAGAGGCCAGGCAGATAGGCGCTGGCCACGAGAATAACGGCGCACAGCAGCAGCGCCCCCCAGATATAAGGATTGCGGGCGATTTCGTTATTCAGAGCTGCCCCTAAGGGGCTATCTTTGCGGCTAGCCGCATCGCGCATATTAAACACATGCCATAGCCGTCCTAGCGCCAAGGTCAAAAACGAAATTGTCACCGCTTGGGTTTCGGTTTTTTGCAGGGGCCCCAGGGCGATCGCCAGCGCCGCTAGGCAGCAGACAGCAATGACGAGGCCGTAGCCCATAATGGTCAGCCAGTTGTCTCGGGTCAAGACTGGCTCTGCAGCCGGGCGCGGCGGCTGATCCATCAGGCTATCGCTGCCTTCCCCAACCCCCAGAGCCAGGGCCGGAAACACATCGTTGACGGCGTTTAAGTAGAGAATCTGCAGGGGCAGCAGGGGCAGCGGCGCTCCGGTAAGGGATGCGAGGGCTACCGCGATAATCTCCCCCACGTTGCCGGAAAGCAGATAGAGGGTGAACTTGCGGATGTTGCGGAAAATGGCCCGCCCTTGGGCGATCGCCGCCACGATGGAGGAAAACGCATCATTTTCCAGCACCATATCAGCGGCTTCCCGTGCCACTTGGGTCCCATGCTGGCCCATAGCAACACCGATGTCCGCTTTTTTCAGGGCGGGGGCATCGTTAACCCCGTCTCCCGTCATGGCCACAATCGCCCCGTTGCGCTGGTGCAGCTCAATTAAGTTGAGCTTTTGTTCTGGGCTAACGCGGTAAAAAATGGGCACCTGCTGTAGCTGGGCTTGCTCCACAGGCGTCATCTCGTCGACGGCGCGCAGTACCTTCCCGGCGGTGGCCTGCTCCTGCTCACCAATCAGTCCTACCGCTCGCCCTACATTACGGGCGGTAATCGCCTGGTCGCCGGTTACCATCACCACCCGCACCCCCGCGTGATGACAGGCCTTGATCGCCTCCTGTACCTGCTGGCGTGGTGGGTCCAATAGGCCGACTAGGCCGAGCAGGGTAAGGCCTCGGTAGGGATTGGCCTCGGCGTTAGGGCTGTACTTATGGGCAACCGCTAAAACCCGCAGCCCTTCTTTCGCTAAGGCGTCGCTGCGGGCTTGCCAACCGGATAACACCAGGGCATCCATGGAGCGGGCTCCCGACGAGGTCAAAACGCTCGTGCAGCAGCCCAGTAATAACTCAGGGGCACCTTTGACAGCAAAGCGGTACCCGTTCCCCTCACGGTCTCGGTGCACCGTAGCCATCATCTTGGTGTCCGAGTCGAAAGCCACCTCGCGCACCTCCGGAAAGTCCTGCACCAAGGGGTTGTAATACAGATTTGCCTTGGCCCCCAGCACCAAAAGCGCCACCTCCATGGGGTCACCAATCGGTCTATCACCATCCGCATTAGGAAGCGCCGCATTATTGCACAGGACGCCGACTTCCAGCAGCGATCGCAGCCCTCCATCTAGGGGCGATAGGACCTCCCCCTGACGCTGAAACTCTCCCGTTTGGCTCAGCCCCTCACCGGTAACCGTAACCTGTCCGTCGTGGGTGACCAGATGGCGAGCGGTCATCCGGTTCTCGGTCAGGGTGCCCGTCTTGTCGGTACAGATAATACTGGTGGCCCCCAGGGTTTCCACGGCCGACAGTCGGTTGATCAAAGCCTGCCGCTTTGCCATCCGCCGCATGCCCCGCGCTAGGGCCACCGTCGCCACAATGGGCAGCCCCTCCGGCACCGCACCTACCGCCAAGGCGATCGCCGTTTCGATCATCAAAAACAGGTCTCTTCCCCCCAGAATGCCGGAGATGGCCACGGCAACCGCGATCGCCAGGGTCACCCAAATTAGAAGCTGCCCCAGCTGGTCGAGGCGTTTTTCCAGG
>JBCCAG010000138.1:0-7507 GCA_039814955.1 Cyanobacteria bacterium P01_A01_bin.135 | reverse complement strand
CGCGCTCCAGCCGTCGATGCAGCGCAAAAAGCACTGCTCTAGACAGGGCACTACCACGAGGGTGGTGCGGTTATCCAAGTCTGGAGTGTTGTGCCGGTCCTGGGTAGGCGGCTCATCTAGATCAAGTTGTTCCTGGGAGGCCAGGGCGGCGCGGATCTGCTCCAGCAAAGCCATTGGGTCTTGAGGGCGGCGCTCGCAGGGCAGCGGTGTGATGCGTTTAGCCGGTAAGTCTTCCCACGCTTGCAAGCTGTCGTTGAGGATATCAGCGATCGCCTCGGTTGGGCTGGCGAGAACCACCAGCACGTTGGAGGCATCGGGCTCGTTTTGCCAGGTTTCTACTGCCTCGGCGATCGCGCCCCGAATCGTGGTTTTGTAGAGGTCAGGGGTGGGCAGGGCCTGGAGCTTTTGGTCGAGCTGGGTCTGAATATGCTCGGGAAGCGCTGTCAGGTCTTTGTCGGTGTCTGCTGTCTGGGCCTTCGCAAACCAGGCGTAAATTCGCTGTTTAAGGGGCTGGAAGACCGATTGAGCCATGGCATTTTAGGCGGCGACAAGCAGGGTGAGGCAGATGCCGGTTAGATGGGGCGAGGGACGGCAAGCATGATGGGCGAGGCAACCAGAGTGGGACTGTTATAAGCCTGTGCCTGGGTACATTTTAGCGGCTGGTGCGGCGGACTCTGGAGCGATCGCTGACGGGGGAAGAGCTGTGGAACGGCAACCGGGAGAGCTTGCGTCTAGCGGTTAGCCGCGATTCGATTTTGCTATGGATGCTGCGGACCTATTGGCGGCGACGGCGGGAGTATCCGCTGCTGTTCGAGCGGCCTGAATATGGGCACTTGCAGGTAGTGCGGCTTCGGTGGCCTCCACAGGACTTGACGTAATCGCACAAGATACCTCTCTATCAACAACTAAGCCGTCTTTAACATTGATCGAACCGTTAAAATCTCATCGGCCCGCAGTGCCTTAACGGCAGATATAGGGGCAGCAACAACACTAATAGATTCTCCCAAAGCATTAAAGAATTCTAGAACACAGCCTTGCTCACCACCATCAGGATGGGGAACTAGATCGATCAGCGTTGCAACGTCGCCCATTTTCAAGTCGCAACCCGGTAAGTCCCGGGTTAAGGCGACATCCTGATATAGCTCAACTGTCATTTCTGAGACTCCTTGGGTTTGAGCGTCACAAATTGAAACCGACCATCAGCTTGTCGCTGTAGCCAAATTGTAACAACGGACAAGGTTCTACCGCCCGTACCGATCAGCTCACCAGAAACTTGGTAGAAAACGCCGTACTCGTTGCGTCGGTCGCTTACGGTACAGCCTGCCGAAGCCAGTGCCCGGATTGCCGCCACCAACTTCTCTGAATTCTCTTGGGTAAATCCAGCCTGCCTTAGAAACTGAGACTTGTCATTCCTGGCCCTTCTGACCAGTAGATAGCGAGTCACCTTGCCATCTGGAATAATCGCGTCCTCTGGAATTTTCAATTTGGCATCAACCCCACGCAACGCTACGGCAGTCCATCGGTGATAAAACCGGGCTTAGCGTAGTAATCCCCATCAGCTAGAAATACGTACAGCTTTGACCGTGGTGATGGGGATGATTTTGATCCCTACCCTATCTGCGTCTATAGCAGCATCTCTATACCCTTGGTAGTCCTTGCTCAGTCCGCATAGGAGCGCTGTAGGGGCGTGTCATCCAATACCATAGGTAAGGGCAGGCTTTGCCCAAGCGTCGTTCCCCCGGGGAAAACGCGCCGCCAAACCTTGTCCCGACTGTTGCCACCGCCCGACGTCCATGCCTTCTATTCCCACCGCCCTCACCATCGCCGGGTCCGACAGCGGCGGCGGCGCTGGCATCCAGGCCGACCTTAAAACCTTTGCTTTCCACCAGGTCCACGGCACCAGCGCCCTCACCTGCATCACCGCCCAAAACACTCAGGGCGTCGACCGCGTCGATGCCCTGCCCCCCGAAGCGGTCACCGCCCAAATTCAGACCGTTCTCACCGACATCGGTACCCACGCTGTCAAAACTGGCATGCTGCTCAATGCTGACATCATCCAGGCTGTGGCCCAACGGGCGGACCGGCTTCCTAACCTAGTGGTGGACCCCGTCATGGTCTCCCGCACCGGGGCGCAGCTAATTGCTGACGAAGCGATCGCTGCCCTCAAGCGCGCCCTGGTTCCCCATGCCGCTGTCCTCACCCCCAACCGCTACGAAGCGCAGCTCCTCAGCGGCAGGGAGATTGACACCCTAGAGGATATGAAAGCCGCCGCCCAGCAAATTTTGGCCCTCGGCCCAGGAGCCATCATCCTCAAAGGCGGGGGCTTTACCGGCGATCTGCGGGGTGTGGATATCTACAGCGATGGGGATATCCTCGCGGTGCTCAAAACCGAAACCATCGATACCCCCCACACCCACGGCACCGGCTGCACCCTGTCGGCAGCGATCGCTGCTAACCTGGCCCTGGGCTACCCCATGCTGACCGCCGTGCAGCGCAGTAAAGACTATGTGACCGGGGCGTTGCGTCACAGCCTCGCCATCGGCGCTGGCCAGGGCCCGGTGGGCCACTTTTACCCCCTCTTAAAGGAGTCATAGGGGGTGCGGCGAGCCTCCTTAATTGGGGCACTGCTGGGGCTCGCGCTGCTGACGGCGCTAGTGCTGTGGCAGGGGGCAGGCCTGGTGGCCCAGACCTTTACGGAGATCGGCTGGCGCATTTTCTGGGTGCCGCTGCTGTACCTGGTGCCCATGGCGGCGGCGCTGCTCTCCTGGCTGTACCTATTTCCTCCCCGCAAGCTGCCGGGCCTAGGGCTGTGCACCTACGGCCTGTGGATTAACTTTGCCATCAACTGGCTCTTGCCCGTGGGCCAGGTGGGGGGGGAGCTAGCGCGGATGCGGCTGCTGATTCAGCGGCAGTACCCTGCCCCAGCGGCGATCGCCAGCGTGGTGGGGGACCAAACCCTGCAGCTGATCTCCCAGGCGCTCTACGGCCTGCTGGGGCTGCTGCTTTTGTATGGCCGGCTGGGTCGTGACTGGGGCGGGCAGCTTTGGGGGCTGCTGGGGGCGAGCCTGCTGGTGATTGTGGCGATTAGCGGCGGCTTTTACTGGGTGCAGCACCGGGGCCTATTTCGGCTGCTGTCGCGGGTAGCCCGCAAGTTTCCCCGCCTGTTCAACGCACCGTCGGGTCAATCTTTGGAGCAGCAGGCCCAGGCGATTGACCAAGCGCTGCAGCAGCTCTACCAGCGGCGCGATCGTTTACTGATGGCAGTCTGGTGGCGCATGGCCTTTCGGCTGACGGCGGCGGCGGAGACCTGGCTAGTGCTGTGGCTGTTGGGAGCGCCAGTAGGCATTGCTGAGGCGCTGATTCTAGAGAGCCTAGGGCAGGCCATCCGCTCGGCGGCGTTTGTGATTCCCGGCGGGCTGGGGGCCCAAGAGGGGGGGCTGATGGCGATCGGCACGGTGCTGGGGCTGCCCCCCTCCCTGGGGCTGTCGTTGTCGCTGTGTAAGCGGGTGCGGGAGCTGCTGATTGGGGTGCCGGGGCTTGTCGCGCTACAGATTGCCGAGGGGCGTCGGCTGGTTAACACGACTGAACACAAGGGATGAGGCATGATGGGGGTGGCTGTGGCCTTTGGCGAGAGAGGCCCACCCGCGTAACCCCTATTACTCCTTCATCTATGGCACCCTCACTCGAGCAGCTCACCGCCGATTACGGCATCCCCGGCCTGCGGTTCACCCACGGCAAAGCCGACTTCCCGCTGATCGAAATCGATAATGACAGCGCCACCGCTACCCTCTCCCTCTACGGCGGGCAGGTGCTGGCCTTCCAGCCCAAGGAAGCATCCCATCCGGTTCTGTTCCTCAGCGACAACGCCTACTTCCAGCCTGGCAAAGCCATCAAGGGCGGCGCGCCGATTTGCTGGCCCTGGTTTGGCCCTGACCCTGAGGGCAAGGGACGCCCTAGCCACGGCTTTGCCCGCAACCGCATGTGGAACCTGGTGAAGACGGAGACTACAGGAGACACCACTACGGTAATCATGGGGCTCTCTCCCTCAGAGGAAACTCAGGCCCTCTGGCCCCAGTCCTTCGAGTTGGCTATCGAAGTCACCGTGGGGCGATCGCTCTCCATTGCCCTGGTGAGCCACAATACCGGGGGGCAGCCGTTTACCATGACCCAGGCGCTGCACACCTACTTCACCGTGGGGGACATTGGCCAGGTGAAGGTGCTGGGGCTAGGCGGTACCCAGTACATCGACAAGGTGGACAACGGGGCTAAGAAATCCCAGTCTGGCGATGTTACGGTCACCGGAGAGGTGGATCGCATTTACCTAGGGGTGCCCCCAGAGCTGGTGATTGACGACCCATCCCTAGGCCGCAAGATTCGCGTCGTCTCCACCGGCAGCCAAACCGCCGTGGTATGGAACCCCTGGTCTGAAATCTCCGCCAAGTCGGGAGATTTAACCGACGACGCCTACCAGACCATGATCTGCGTGGAGACCACCAACGCCGCCGATGATGTGGCACAGGTGCCGCCGGGCAGCGAGTTTCGGCTGACGGCCACCTATAGCGTCGAGCGCAGCTAGCGCGGCATAATCACCTGAATCCAGCCGCCCCCACGCTCTGGGTGGTTCTCTGCCCATACCGTGCCGTGGTGCGCCGCCACAATTTGCTTGACGATCGCTAAACCCAGGCCGCTGCCCCCCACCGAATAGGCCATGGTCGAGGCCCCCGGTACCACCGGCTGCCGCGATCGCGAGGCGTCGGCCCGGTAGAAGCGCTCAAAGATGTGGGGCAAATCCTCTGCTTTGAAGCCCGGCCCGCCATCGATAATCTCTAGCTGCAGAGCCGGCGCCCCCTCACCCTCTGAGGCGTCCAGCGGTGAACTCGCTTCGCTATCTGCGCTGGCCGCTGCATCGCTATCTAGGGCCTCATCGGCTTTGAGGCGCACCTCCACGAGCTCCCAGGGCGGGCTGTATTTGATGGCATTATCCAGCAGGTTCACCACCACGCGGTAGAAGCGGGCCTCGTCTAAAGTAGCTAGCAGCTGCTCCGGCCCCTTATAGGAAAGCTCCACATGCTTTTTGCTGGCGATGGGCTCTAGGTTCACCCAGGCCGCTTGAATCAGCTCGGGCACATCCACTGTCGTTGGCCGCAGGCAGCGCTCCAGCTCCCCTTCCAGACGACTCAGCTCCAGCAAATCCTGCACAATTTGGCTGAGGCGGTCAGCCTGGCTGATTAGGCGCTCGGCCCAGCCCTGAATCGAGGGGTCTAGCCGCATCTGCAGGGTTTCTGCCACCAGGCGAATTGAGGTGAGGGGGGTCTTGAGCTCGTGGGCCACATCAGAGACCCAGCGATCGCATTGCTGCTGCAAAGTCACCATGGGCTGGTAGTTCTCAATGAACACCCCTACATGCCCCTCTTTCAGAGGGATGGCGTGGCCCCGCAGGGCGTAGAACTGCTGCTGCTCCACCTTAGACGGGTCGGCGTTGATGGGGTAAAAGGTCCAGGTGCGCCGGCGGGGCTGCTGCTCGCGGCGGGTTTTGTCGATCAGGCTATCTAGCTCATAGGAGCGCACGATCTCCAGCAGTAGGCGGGGAGCGGTGCCATTCTGGGTAATGGCCAGCAGTTCGCGGGCCTGGGGGTTACACCACACCAGCCGGTTCTCATCGTCCGCCTGCAGAAAGCCCAGGGGAGATAGGTTAAGAATCTGCCGGTACAGCTCAATGCGCGCCTCGTACTGCCGCTGAATCTTTTGCTGGTAGGTGATGGCTAGGGAGAGCTGGGAGGACACAGAGAAGGGGGTGACTTGGCTATCGGGCTTCAGGTTTTCGAGCAAGGCTTTGAGGCGGCTATCAGCCTTGGCCTGCTGCCACTTCAGCAGCAAGCCACCCACAAAAAGGCCGAGTAAAAATCCAGTAACGATGCCCACAGGCTGATGGCTCTAGTTAATGAACTGCGCTTGCGTCTTCAGTATAGGAGAATAGCCCAGGCCTCACTGAGCCAAGGCGCATCCGTCCTTGCGGGGGTCCGAACCCGCCGTCCGCAGCCCCGTTTCCGCCATCCAAATTGCCTGCCCGCCCCCCAGGGGCATAGGCGCGGCCTGGATGCGGTGCCCTAGCGCCTCTAACCCCTGTACTGTCTCTAGCGGCACTCCCGCCTCCACCTGGAATAGGGGGCTGCTGCCGGTAAACACCCGGGGCGCGTCCAGGGCCGCCTGCACATCCATGCCGTAGTCCAGTAGGTTGGTGAGCAGCAGGGCGTGGCCCATGGGCTGGAACTCTCCCCCCATCACCCCAAAGGGCATCACCACGCGATCGCCCTGGGTCACCATGCCGGGGATGATGGTGTGCAGGGGCCGCTTTCTAGGGGCAATGGCGTTGGGGTGGCCTGGCTCTAGGGTAAAGCCCGCTCCCCGACTCTGGAACATGACCCCCGTCTGGGGGCACATCAGCCCGCTGCCAAAGGCGTGATACACCGAGTTAATGAAGCTGATGGCGTTGCCCTCGGCGTCGACCACGCAGAGGTACACCGTATCGGGGTGGGCGGGGAACTGGGAGGGGGGCAGCGGGTCCATGACGCGACTGCGGGAGATATGCTGCCGCTGCTGGTGGGCGTAGTCCTGGGAGAGTAATTCTGCCACCGGCACCTCGGCCATTGCTGGGTCGGCGATGTAGCGATCGCGATCGCGGTAGGCCAGCCGGGCCGCCTCGGCCATGAGGTGGTAGCGCTCGGGGCCAAATGGGTCCAAAGCGGCCAGGTCGAACCCCTGCAGCAGGTTGAGCATCAGTAAGGCCGTCAGCCCTTGGCCGTTGGGAGGACATTCGTGCACCTGATAGCCCCGGTAGGTGGTGGTGATGGGGGTGACATATTCGCTGCCGGTGGTAGCAAAGTCTTCTCGGGTGTGCAGCCCGCCCAAGCTCGTGAGATAGTCCACCATCTGCTGGGCCAGCTCCCCGGTGTAAAAGGCGTCGCGGCCACCGGCGGCGATCGCCTCTAAGGTATGAGCTAGAGCTGGCTGCCGGTGAATTTGCCCTACCGAGGGGGGCTGGCCTTCCGGTAAAAAGGTCTCGGCAGCGGCGGGGCTTTGCTGCAGGGCCTTAGTAGCCTGTCTCCAGTCTGCCGCTACCCGCGGGTAGATGGGGTAGCCCGCACTAGCCACCGCAATGGCGGGCTGCAGCAGGACGCTCAAGGGCTGCTGGCCGTAGTCTTTGTGCAGGCGGCACCAGGCATCGACGGCTCCGGGTACGGTGATGGCATGGGGGCTGTGGCGTGGTATTCGGTCTAGGCCCTGGCTAGTGAAATAGCTGAGCTCGGCTGCAGCAGGGGCGCGCCCTGACCCATTGAGCGCCACGACGCGCCCCACTTCGGCGGCAGGCGCGTATAGCGCAAAGCAGTCCCCCCCGATGCCGGTGGACTGGGGCTCCACCACGCAGAGCATAGCCGAGGCAGCGATGGCCGCATCGACGGCGTTGCCGCCCTTGCTGAGGATATTGAGGGCAACTGCGGTGGCTTGG
>JBCCAG010000390.1:0-4421 GCA_039814955.1 Cyanobacteria bacterium P01_A01_bin.135 | reverse complement strand
GATCCGGTCGGCGATCGCCTCAGGGTTCACCTGGTCGTTGAGCAGTTGGGTGAGGGACACCTGCTGGGCAATATCGCTAGGATCGGACAGGGCCCGGTAGTTAAGCAGAGCCTGATAGCCGTTGGCGTCAATCTTTTGGTAACCGCCGCTGCGGGACTGAAGTTTCGGGACCACGACTTCCCCCAGCACTAGGCTGCCCCCATCATCAAAGTGGAAGTCTATGTCTTCACCTCGTAGATAAAGAAAGGCCAAGCGGGCACTAAAGGCGTAGGGGGTGGTGCATACAGAGACGGGGTCCGCTTGCAGAGAGATCAAATGCCGCCGCACAATTCCATCTGGGTCATCTAAAAAATCGCTGAAGCCTACCAGCTCCTCTGCTAGCTCCGGGGGAGGCTTCACCCCAATCGGGTCCGCCACTGGGTCGCGGCTTTTACATACCCCCACAAGCCGCTCGCTGCGGCTCAGCCGTTCCGCTAGCGCCGGGTGGTCCGAACTGACGGCGTAGTCGCGGTAGATATCGAGCCCCACCAAACGGGCCCCATGGCGCTCCAGGTTGATCAACAGTTGCTCTAGAGCCTCATCCGATAGGGACCCCCCGCGGCCCTCCGGGGGCTGAGCCTGAATGTCCGCCTCATCGACGGTGACCACCAAAAAGCGCGGGTCGGGCCGCTCACCGGGACGTAGCCGCATCAGTTGGTCAAAGCTGTGCAGCTCTATGGGCGCGAGGCCGCCCAGCAGCCGCAGCCCGACCACGACGGCGGTGGTGGCAATGGGGATCCACAGCGATCGCAGCAGGCTGCCCCTGACCTCTGACGATTGGGCGGCGGATGATTTGGCAGCAAGGGGAGCTATCCCGGCAAGGGGAGCAGCCTGTGGAGTTTTCCCACAAATTCCTCGCAGCCGCTGCCAGCTGGCGGGCGGCTCTGCCGGATTCTGGACAATTACCGGCAACCAGGTGGCGCAGGGACAGAGAGACTCATGGGCCTGGAGCTGCTCGCGGGCAGCGCGAACAGAGAGATAAAGGGGCTGATTATCGGCAAAAGCGGCGAGAAATCCCGTCAGGAAAAGATGGGCGATGAGGTCGGGCACGGGCTCCCGCATCACAATTACCTGGGGGATGTTCAGGTCTGCTAAGTCCCAGGCTAGCCCTAGCCCATCGCAGGAGTTAAAGATTGCCAGCTGCAGGCCATTGGCGATCGCGTTGCGCAGGCCATACTTGAGATCCGTCAGGGTAATGGCATCGTGGCGATTGAGCTGCAGCACCCCTGCCGCTTGGCTGGAGCTATGCCCCCCAAAAAAAAGAATATCCCAAGGGCCCTGCCAAAGCTGCTGATTGACCGCCTCCAGGCTCGGCTCAGCCAGGATTGTGACAGCCGCTCCTGGCAGATCTGAGAGCAGCCGCTGATCAGTGGCCACATCAATACCATCGGCATTACCCAAAATCGCTAGCACCCGCACGTCCGGCGTCTGGGGCTGGGCTTTTTTAACAGAGCGTTGGTAAGTGAGTGGGCTGAGGGCCAGCTCTGCCTGGGGATAATCCTCTAGCAGTTGCCACAGGTGCCAGGGGTAGCGCAGCACCGTCTGATTCTGGGCTGCTAGGACAAGGCGAATTTCGTCATCGCGGGAGAGATAGGTGCGCAGTTGACGATCCGCGGCCCGAAATGTCGGTGACTCTAGCCAAAGATTGAATCGCTGCCGCAGCTCCTGGCCCAACTGGATGAACTCTAGCCCTGAGACGTGGGTGATATCCTCATCGTCAATCTCGATGGGAAAGCCGTCAACGGCAGCGGGCCCCCGAGCGGGTGACGTCGGGTCAGCAGAATCCGCCCCGTCTGACTCAGCAGAGCGTCGCCAAACACCGCAGTGACCATAGAGCGTAACGTAAAGGGAGCGCCACTGCTGAAACCGCCGGGCCAAGTCAGTGGCCGCGGGCAGGCTACCGGAAAACTGCACAGGGCTATTGCTGCCAGCCTCCCAAAGCTGCAGCGTAATGCTAGCAAAACCCTGCTGCCAGTCTCCTTGACCAAGGGTAAGAAGGACGCGCTGCTCCATAGCGCCTAGGTAGTGAACTGCTCTAGCACGGTCTGTACCCCTAGCTGGACTTGAATGATAAAGGGATAGCCGGGCGGCAAGCGAAACCGCTTCAGCTGAATGTAGTCGTCAATAGCCCGGTTCTGTACTGTTTGCACCACCTCACCAGAGGGAGACAACAGACTCAACACAACCCCCTGGGGTAAACCGGCTCCCGCCTCCGGCCGCAGCTGCACCCTAACGCCAACGCGGCCGTCCGCTTCCTTGACAGCGCCAACCACTAACACCCCTACTACACCCTTGTCAAAGGTAATGCGCTTGCCGCCTGTGGCCGTCTGGCTTGATTCTAAGTCACGAAATGCCATCGATACCAGGGAATTGGCAGGCAGCAGCGCATCGAGAGGCTGCCAGCCTTGCTCCAGCCCGCTAGCAGAAGACTGCTCTAGGCGGCGAAGCCATTCTCTCAGGCAAACTGGCTCGACCCGGGCTGCACCCACATCGGCTGGGACCGTCGCAGGCTCCGGCCGGGCTGCCCCTGACCGCAGCTCCCACAGACGCGATCGCCAGGCCTCATCTTCGAGCAACGCGCCCCACAAGGCGAAGGGCACGGCCAGCCGGAGGGCAGGGCTACTGGCGTGGGCTAACCGCTCCAGCAGCGATGTGGCTTGGGCTGGTGGCACCTTGGGCAAGGCCGGAATGTCTAAGCGCGTCGGTTCCTGGGAGCATAGCGCGCGAATCAGAGAAAGGGCCGTTAGATCACCCACGGTGCCCTCCGCCAGGCTATAGGTGCGATCGCCTGAATCATAGCTGCCCTGCTGTTTAATCTGGGCATGGGTGGCATAGCCCCATAAGCACTGCCCCACCTCGGGGTCAAGCCGCACCCCGATGTAGTAATCTGCCGCCCAGCGCGGACTATCAACCCACTCTTGGGGAATACGCAGCTCATCAGTGTCCGCCGCCTCTGACGGCAGCAGTACCAGCCGGGTCCCGTCTTCTAGCGGGACGGCGGTCCCTCCCACGAGACCCCAAATGGCCCAGTGCGACTGCTCTACGGAGTAAGCCTGATCTGGATCGAAGCCCAGGTCCGCTAGCCAAGGCAGGGCTCCATAAAAGCACAGCCGATTGATATACGCCCGCCACCGCGCCGTCGAGTAGTGCGTTCGACTGGCCTGCCAGCTTTGGGTCCGCAAGCTGGAATCAAACTCCAGCAAAATTTCGCTAGCAGGATTGAATCGGGTCATTTACAGATCTCCTAGGGCTGAGCCGCGTAGTAGCGATATAGCCACTCCTCCAATACGGCAGTCATACTAACTACTACGTCTGAGGTCACCGAAATATGCAGAGAGTCTTGGCTCCACAGCAGCACCTGCTTCAGCAAAGACTCCCTGACTTTGCTGAGCCGGCGCGAGATAGTATATTGCTTCAGGCCCAGCGCTTCGGCAATCTGCTGCTGGGTCTGCCCCTGCTGATAGTAGCGCAGCAAAATAGTCTGCGCCTCGTCGGAGAGCTGCTGCAGGGCCGTGCGCAAGACTTGATCCACCGCTAGCTGCTGCTGGTGCCGGGTGGTAGCTTCCTCCTCAGCTAAGGCCAGGTCTAGCGGCGATCGCTCTTCCTGGTCAACGAGGGTATCTTGAAGCTCGCCGCTATTGCGACCCGGCTTAGAAATATTCAGGGATGTGACCTTGGGGTAGAGATAGACCCGCACTGCCGCCGCGCAGCGACCTAGCCACTGCCGCAGCCTGGCCTCGTCACAGCGCGGCGGCAGCGGCGTCATTGCCTGGCGCTGCTGGTTAAACTCATACACCATGGCCTGCCAATCCTCAGCCTCAGGCTGGCCAAGCGGCTGCGTTTGACTAGATGGAACATGCACCAGCCGGTAGCAGCGCCAGGCCAAAATGTACGGATCAATGTCTTTGAGGCCCTCGGCCTTTAGGGCTGCCTTGAGTCGCTTTTGACTGACGCGCCGCAATACCGCCCAGTCACTAGAGATATCGAGCTCTTTGCGCTGCCGCAGGGTATCGCGGATGATGTTGCAAAAGGCGGTGTAGGCGTAGGCATCCAAGCGGGAACCCTGGGCAGGCGAGAAATGCTGTAGGACGTAGTCGAAGCGGGCGATCGCCAGTTGGAAATAGTCCGCCAGTCCGTACTGGCTGACAGCAAATCGCATCGTTCTCTGAGCGGCCCAGTAGCAGGCTTCCTGGACGAGCGCCGTCAGATGCCGATAGGGCAAACTGCTCTGATTATCTTCTGTCCCGGCTCGCCAGCGCCTGTGCCAATAAGTCGCCCAGAACTGCACCTCAGCGCCGCCAGACCGCTGCTCTAGCTGCTCCCCAACCCAGTCTTGGGCCGCCCGCATACTTCTGTGCAGATGCGGGTCGGCAATCCAGCCG
>JBCCAG010000755.1:0-2354 GCA_039814955.1 Cyanobacteria bacterium P01_A01_bin.135 | reverse complement strand
GCAGAGGTGGCGATCGCTTCCCGGTAATAGTAGTTGATGATTGTCTGACGGGACTGGTCAACGGTGGCGGTACCCGCGTTGACGAAGGCGGTAGCGTTATCTTGTCCGGAGATGCCGATGTCACCAGCGCTCTGCTGCTGAGCTCCTGACGATGGTTCCATGATCTGCAATAGGGGGAATGCGGCAGGTCTTGGCGAAGCAGATGTAGGTGGGGGGCTTATCCGCTTCGCATATAGTAAACAGAATCAATCCACAAGGATAGGGAGGAATGCTTAAAGATGGCCCTGCGCCATCTACAGCAACCCCACATAGGCCTTGGCAATCAGCGCCGCCACCTGGCTGACCGGCGTTGCCAGCTTCAACGCCCCATCCAGCCCCTTCCCCAGCGCCTCCACCACCTCGTCAATCATGCCTTTATCCGGCTGGGGCTTTTGCAGCTCCTCCTCAATCATCTGAATATCTTCGCCGGTGCGGCGCTTGGTATAGGCGCTCAGCTCCTGGGAGGCCTGCACCTCCTGCCTCAGCGTCGCCAAGGCATCCAGCGCCGCCTGCAGCTCCTTATTATCCCCGCCGGACTGGGAAATGCTTCGGGTGATGTTGATATCGCCCCCTGCCTGGGAAAAGTTGGTTTGGTTACCGCTGCCGCCAATGGTGACATTGCCAAAGGACTGGGACTGAGATGGGGGAGCCGGAGTCGGAGGTGGCGGGGCAGGGGTCTGGGGCTCCGGCTGAGAGGCTGCCACAGGCGGCTCCCGGCGCTTCCTCAGCTTTAGCACCGGCACCTCATGATCCACGCCCCCCTCCACCAAAATCGCGGTACGCCCCGCCCGGTAGGCCTCCTCGTAGGTATAGCCCGCCCCCAAGGCATCATAGAACCGCTCGGCAAACTGAATAGCAGATTTATCGCCAATGGGCTGGTTCATGCCAATCACGCAGTCCACCACCTGATGGATGGCGATCGCCTGTACCTCGGAATAGCAGGCATTGAGCAGCACACATTGCACATCGCAGTACTCTGACACCTGAAAGAGCTGCACCAGGGCTTCGGTGGACAGCAGCTGGAACTTCCCGGCGTCGTTCTCCAGCAGCAGCCCCTCCTCACCGCTGCCGTGGCCAGAGAAATGGACGATGTGGGGGCGGTAGTCCAGCAGCGCCCGGCTGAGGTCTTTGGGGCGGGTGGCCATTTGAGTTTTTAGCTCGTAGCGATCGCGGTGCTGGGAGCGGCGCAGAGCTTCTTCCACTTGCCGAACTTCAGCGCCGAGCTGCAGGGGGTCGTAGCCGGGTAGGCGGGGGTTAGCGGTCAACAGCAAGATCCTGATGGGTTCCATGATGGGGGATTCCTAGACGAATGAACTAGATTCAGGTGGCGCATGTACTTGACGATGCGGCTGGCGAAATCATTGCCCAACTGCAGCGGCGTAATCTCTTTAGTTTGCGCCAGGTCGTCTGGGGTGATCCCAGGCCGGTATACACCCCCGGCTCCACCTCAAATTCGGCGACATCTTCGCAGTTGAGGGACAGGGCGGTGCACAGCTCGACAAAGGTGGCCCAGTCCACCGGCTTGCCGTTCAAGAAGTTGCTCACCGTCGCCAACGACAGCCCCACCTCTTCCGACAGCGATCGCTGGCTCAAAAAGCCGCTGCGCTTCACCGCAAGTTTTACTCGCTCGGTCAAATCCCGCCGCACCCTGAGGGATCTCGACATGGCCCGATTCCTGCACCCTATTGCTAATACCCTACAGCACGAATCAGCGCTGCAGAGCGTATGATTGGCAGGGTAGAGCTATTGGCCTGACTAACGCCATGACCCATTGGCCCGAGTTACCCCTGGACGCCTGGCAAGATACCTACACCACCCTGCACCTGTGGACCCAAATCGTTGGCAAGGTGCGCCTAGTGCAGACCCCCTGGATTAACCACTCCTGGCATGTGCCCCTGTATCTGACGGTGCGGGGCCTGACCACTGGCCCCATCCCCTACGGCAGCCGCCTGTTTCAGATAGATTTTGACTTCGTCAGCCATCAGCTTCACATCGCCACCGACACCGCTCAGCAGCGCACCTTAGCCCTGGAGTCCCAGACCGTAGCGGACTTCTACCGGGCCGTAATGGCCGCGCTCAAGGAGTTGGACATCGCGATCGCCATCCACACCACCCCCAACGAGCTGCCCGACCCTATCCCGTTTGACCAAGACGATACCCACAGCGCCTACGACCCCGAGTACGCCCACCGCTGCTGGCGCGTGCTGCTGCAGAGCGATCGGGTGTTTCGGGAGTTTCGCTCTCACTTTATGGGCAAGGTGAGCCCGGTGCATTTCTTTTGGGGCAGCTTTGACTTGGCGGTGACCCGGTTCTCG
>JBCCAG010000314.1:0-4987 GCA_039814955.1 Cyanobacteria bacterium P01_A01_bin.135 | reverse complement strand
GGAGAGCATTCCCCTGACGGCGGACTGGTGGGAGGAAATTAAGGCCGGCATCGAAGCTGCCGATACCTTTATTTTTGTGATTTCCCCTGACTCGGTGGCCTCCAAGGTCTGTGGGCAGGAGATTGACCATGCGATCGCCAATAACAAGCGGCTGGTGCCGGTGGTGCGGCGGGATGGGGCAGCGATAGACCAGGTACACCCGGCAGTCAGCAAGCACAACTGGCTATTTTTCCGGGAGCAGGACGACTTCGACGCCGCCTTTGAATCCCTAATTGCCGCCCTCAACACTGACCTAGCCCATGTCAAAACCCACACCCGGCTGCTGGTAAAAGCCCAGGAGTGGGACCGTAAGCAGCGGCGGGAGGAGCTGCTGCTGCGGGGGGATGAATTTGTGATTGCGGAGAATTGGCTGGTGGAGGCCTTTCAGCAGCAGCAGGAGCCCCTGCCCACCGGCCTGCACAAGGACTACATCCAGGCGGGGCGAGAGGCTCAAGAGCGGGAGGTGAAGCGGGAGAAGCGGCGGATTTTACTGCTGCGATCGCTTCTCGGCGTGATGAGCGCGGCGTTTTTGGCGGCGGCAGGGGCAGGGCTCTACGCCTACCGGCTGTGGCAGCGGGGGGAGATTGCCCAAATCACCACCCTGGCGGAGGCCTCTAATGCTCAGTTTTTGGCGGGGCAGCGCACCGACGCCCTGATGACGGCCCTGGAAGCGGGTCAGCAGTGGCGGCAGCATCCCCAGAGCGATCGCGATTTGGTGCATCAGGTGCTGCAGCAGGCGGTGGGGGGCATTCGGGAATTTAGATCCTTGAGTGGTCACGACAACGCCATTGTTGAGGTGATTGTTAGCCCAGATGGGAATACCATTGTCTCCTGCGATTTTCACGGCGTGATCAAGCTGTGGAGCAACACCGGGGAGCTGCGCCGTATGATTTCGGCCCACGATGCTGCGGTGCGGGCCGTAGCGTTCAGTCCCGATGGAGAGATGCTAGCGTCAGCCAGTACAGACGGGACGGCGAAGCTCTGGACCGCTGGGGGGGAGCTGCTGCACACCTTGACGGGCCACAGTGATCAGGTCCGGGATATTGACTTTAGCTCTGACGGACAAAGGCTTGTGACAGCAAGCGACGACAACACCCTCAAAATATGGAGCCGAGAAGGTGAACTGCTGAACACCTTGGCGGGACATGAAGACCGAGTTTGGGAAGCCTTTGTTAGCCCTGATGGCGAACTGGTGGCTTCCTACAGCGACGACAACACCATCCGGCTTTGGAGCTTTGATGGCGAGCTGCGTCGTACCCTGGTCGGCCATACGGACGTGCCCTGGCACATTGCTTTTAGTCCCGATGGGCAGAGACTCGTATCGAGTGGGGAGGACGGCACCATACGGATTTGGAGCCGAGAGGGTAAGCTGCTGAAAACGCTGACGGGTCATGAAGGCACAGTGCGTTACGTGATCTTTAGCCCCGATGGACAGATGCTGGCCTCGGCAGGGGCAGACAAAATGATCAAGCTGTGGACGGCGGAGGGCCAATTTATCCGCACCTTGACTGGCCATACCAGCAGTATAAGCTGGCTCCAGTTCAGTCCCAATGGGCAAACGCTGCTGTCCTCTAGCGGCGACAATACAATCAAGCAGTGGGCACTGGACGGCATCCTGCAGCAAACGCTGACGGGGCATCAGGCTTGGGTGGGAGATATTATCTTCAGCAAAGACGGGCAGCTACTCATCTCGGGCAGCGGCGACAAAGCTATCAAGCTGTGGCGGCTTGACGGGCTAGTTTCAACCGTCTTGCGGGGGCATAGCAGCTTTGTCCGCAAGATTCGCTACAGCCCCGATGGTCAAACTGTAGTCACCGGCAGCTCTGACGGCACCGTCAAGCTGTGGACACAGAACGGGAAGATCATTGATACCGTAGAGGCTCACGAAGACGAAGTACAGGACGTGGTGTTTAGCCCTGACGGCCAAACCTTGGCTACCATCAGCCGTGATGGCTTCACGGCTAAGCTTTGGAGCGTCGGCGGCGAGCTGCTGCACGTACTGGAAGGCCACTATGGTGAGGGCTCGTGGATGGTCTTCAGTCCTGATGGCCAAACCGTCGCCGCTGTGAATGGGGAAGTCATTAAGCTCTGGAGCCTGGAGGGCGAGCTGCTGCACACCTTAGAGGGCCACAGCGAAGAGGTGGGGTACACGGCCTTTGCCCCTGACGGCCAGACCATCGCTTCTGCTAGTGAGGACGGCACAGTTAAGCTATGGACCCTAGACGGTGAGCTGCTGCGGACTCTCGGCAACCGGGACGCTCGCTATCTTGAGGTGGCCTTTAGCCCCGATGGGCAGTACCTCGTGGCCGCCAACGGCGACCATACCCTACAGCTCTGGACCGCCGAGGGAGAGCTGCTGCATACCCTAGAGGGCCATGAAAACGAGGTGGTGCGGGTGCAGTTTAGCAATGATGGCCAAACCATTGTTTCCGGTAGTGACGACGGCACCGTGAGATTTTGGAACTTGCAGGGAGAACTGCTGCAGACTCTGGAGGGCCACAGCGGCGAGATTTGGACAATGGCTCTCAGCCCCGATGGCCAGACCCTAGCAACGGCGGGTAACGACCAGCTCATCAAGCTCTGGTCCATGAACGGCTACCTGCTGCAGACCCTGGTGGGCCATGAGGACTGGGTACTGCATTTAGAATTCAGCCCCGACGGCAAAACCCTGGCCTCCAGCAGCGCTGACGAAACCGCTGTGCTGTGGGATTTGGAGGCGCTGCAATTTGATAACCTGATGGACCAGGGTTGCGACTGGCTGGCTACCTATCTAGAGTACGAGGAAGACCGGCAGGATGAGCTGGCGGTTTGTGAGTAGGTTTATGACCAAAACCTCAATTGGATCTAGCGTTGCCCTCTGGAGAAGGGAGCTGCGGCCCGATCGCCTCTTTCCTAGCCTAATCATCGGTTGCGTCAGTGGTATTTTAGGAATCATCACCACCGTCTCCCTCGCCACATTGATCTTTTCTGGGGATCTGGCGCGGGATCTGACGGCTGGTATCGGCATTGCCTTGGTCAGCTCAGTTATCGTGCGCGTTATTTTGGCGCTGTTCAGCTCCTATGATGGGGCGATCGCCAATGTGGATAAGCGCGGGGCCGCTGTTCTGTCCATGATTGCCCTATCCATTAGTCAAAGCCCCCTCAGCCCAGACAGCGCCAGCGCCACATTCTTCGCCGTCATCGTCCTCACGTCCCTACTGACGGGGCTGTTTCTCTACCTTCTGGGGCGGCTGCGGTTGGGAGATCTGATTCGCTTTATTCCCTTCCCCGTGATTGGGGGATTTTTGGCGGGTACCGGCTGGCTGCTGGGGCTAGGGGCATTTCAAGCGATGCTCAACGAGCCGCTCACCCTGGCGGTTTTATCGACGCTTCTACAGCCCGATAGGCTACTGCGCTGGCTACCGGGGGTTGTTTTCGCAGCGGTGCTGTTTGCCATCCTGCGCCGGGTCAACCACTACCTGATCTTGCCTTTGGGCTTGCTGGTGGGCATAGGGCTGTTCTATGGGGCACTGTGGCTGACGCAGACCTCACTAACAGAGGCGAGCAATCAGGGCCTATTGCTAACACTTCCAGCGACGGGTCAACTCTGGCAGCCGCCTCAGCTCCAGCAGCTATCGCAAATTAGCTTTGGGACGGTTATCGAGCACCTGGGCAGCATGGCGACGATCGCCCTCCTCACCAGTACGGCCCTGCTGCTCAATGCCGTCAGCTTAGAGCTGGCGACGGAGCGTGTGGTGGATCTCAACCACGAGCTGCGCGTGTTGGGAATTGCCAATGGCGTGATTAGTCTATTTGGCGGTGTTGTCAGCTGTAACACTCTGTCAGAGTCGGTCCTCACCCATCGGGTCGGGGCGAAGAGTCCTTTGCCTGGGCTGATGGCAGCGGCCATGATCGGGGCCGTTTTGCTATTCGGACCTGCATTCTTCAGCGTCTTCCCGCGCGCTGTCGTCGGGGGACTGCTGCTGCTGCTGGCCCTAGAACTCTTAGTGGAGTGGGGGGTTGATGCGCGCCGGAAGCTGCCGCTAGCGGACTATGGCATTGTGCTGGCGATCCTAGTGACCAGTGCCACCGTTGGGTTTTTGGAGGCAGTGGCGGTGGGGCTGGCGATCGCCCTTGTTTTGTTTGTCCTCAACTACAGCCGCACCCCAGTCATTCGTCATAGCCTCTCCGGGGCCACTCACCAGAGCCATGCGGCGCGTCCGGCCACTCAGCTGCAGCTATTGCGGCAGGAGGGCGAGCAGATTGTGGTGTTTGTGCTGCAGGGATTTTTGTTTTTTGGCACCGCCAATCGCCTGCTGGACCAAGTGCAACTGGCGGTGCAGCAGGGCAAAGCGGATAGCGATGAAGATGACGACAGCAGCACCCTCAGCTTTGTGGTCCTCGATTTCCGGTTAACCCACGGCATTGACCCCTCCGCCGCCGTCAGTTTCCTGAAGCTCAAGCAGTTGGCCCAGCGGCAAGCGTTTCGACTGGTGTTCACGGATCTCTCCCCCGTCACCCGCCGTCAGCTGCAGCAGGTGGGCTGCCTTAAGCCTGACGATTCTGTCTGTATCGAAGCGCCCGACCGCGATCGCGCCCTCCAGTGGTGCGAAGATCAGCTGCTAGAGACCATTCCGGTTCGCCGCCGTCGTTCCCTCCCCCTGCCGCTCCAGCTAGAGGATTTGTTCGCCCACCCGGACCATGTGCTCACCTTCATGCGCTATCTGGAGGAGGAAGACCTGGACACTGGGGAGACGCTGTTCACCCAAGGCGAAGCGGGCAGCGCGATGTACTTTATCGAGATGGGGGAAGTGACCCTATGGGTCACGGGCAAGGGGCGCACCCGCCGCCTGCAGAGTTTGGGGGATGGGAACCTCGTGGGCGTCATCGATTTTTACCTCGACGTCCCCTACCGCAGTTCCGCCGTTGCGGATGCCCTAACAACGCTGCAATGTCTCTCGCGAGCGTC
>JBCCAG010000869.1:0-1903 GCA_039814955.1 Cyanobacteria bacterium P01_A01_bin.135 | reverse complement strand
TCCTGCAGAGCCGCTATCGCTGCATTGATGGCCTCAGGAGTCTGTGGCTCCCGTTTGGGCGGGGAGGCTTGAGTGATGGGTGCAGTTAGGGTAGCCATGGCATCTGTGATTGCAGGGTGCGAGGGTTAGTGTAGCAACTTCTACCTGCCTCAGGTAAGGTACTGAGACAGCGAGGCGGGGCACTGGCGGTTCTGTTCCATCAGCGTGGAAGAGACTGCAATAATTATAGTACACCTGTTTTTTGCCGATTTGAGGATGCAGTGGCGGGGGCGCTTTTCTTCTTACGACAGACGCGGTCGCCGCCATTTGCGATGGCCCCTGGGCGGTGATTGAAGGCGAAGCAGCTCCAGACGGCGTAGGGATTGCCTTGTTCTCGCGCGTCTGTGGTGAGAGAAACAGCGAGACTCCGAGCAAGCCCGAGCATGGGCCAGAGACGGCGATGGGGAGTGGGCGGCGATGGGAGCTAGGAGGCGATGATAGGCAAACTCTGCCTATTTATCAATGTCTTGGGAAGCGGGGCGGGTTTACCGACGCCATAGCCCTGGACGTAGTCCACGTTGAGCTCTAGGAGCTTGAGCCGCGTTTCTTGGTCCTCAACCCGTTCAGCGATCGCCTCTAGTCCCATGGAATGGGCAATCTTGGTAATCGCCTCAATGATCGAGGTACTGACGTTGTCTTCAAGTAGGTTGCGCACGAAGGAGCCGTCGATTTTAATGTAGTCCACGGCAAGGTGCTTGAGATAGCCAAACGAGGACATGCCGCTGCCGAAATCATCGAGGGCAAACGAGCAGCCGAGCTGCTTGATATCGCGAATGAACTCCCTGGCCCGGTTGAGGTTCGAGACCGCGATGGTTTCAGTGATCTCAAAGCAGAGGGCCGCTGGCGAAAGCTGGCTCCGCTGAATCTCCTGCTTGAGAAAGGGTAAAAACTGGTCGTCGTTGATGCTAGCGCCAGACAGGTTGAGGGTATAGGCATCATGGCTATAGCCGGTCCCTAGCTGCAGACGCCTTGCCTCCTCAAAAAAGGCTTCAATCACCCAGCGGTCGATGGCGGGCATCAGGCCGTAGCGCTCTGCTGCCGGAATAAAGGCCATGGGTGGCACTATCTCCCCGTCCTCATTTACCAGGCGGAGCAAAATTTCGTAGTGGCCGGCGACCTCAGCGCGATTGCTTTGGCAGGGAAGCGCGGCAGGCTCAATTGGCTGACGGTAAAGCTGAAATTGGTCGCGGTCAAGGGCCTGCTGAATTCGGGCAATCCACTGCTGCTCGCGGCGCTGGCGGGACAGTTCCTGGTCATCGGCGTGGTAGAGGTATAGCCGGTTGCGGCCTCGTTCCTTGGCCGCGTAGCAGGCGGCGTCTGCAGCCCCTAGGGCTTCGGCTAGGTTAGGAATGGTCTCGTTGATCTCTACCATGCCAATGCTGACGCCGATGCCGAAGGTCTTATCCTCCCAGGCAAAGCGGAAGTCGGTAATCATATGCCGAATCAAGTCCATGACCCGGCGGGCATTCTCAAGGGAGCATTGCTTCAGCAAGATGCCAAACTCATCGCCCCCGAGCCGGGCCACCACATCCGCTGAGCGAGTATTTTGCACCAGAATGCTGCTAATCTGCCGCAGTAGCTCATCCCCCGCAGCATGCCCCCCGGTGTCATTGACCACCTTGAACTGATCGAGATCGAGGTAGCAAAGCACATGCTGGCGCTGAGGCTGCTCTAGCACCGTCGTCAGCTCGCGCTCGAAATAGCGGCGATTTTTCAAGCTGGTGAGGGTATCGTGAGACGCCTGCCAAACGAGCTGCTGTGAGAGGATGCGGGATTCCGTTACGTCGTGGAACACCAGCACAACGCCAACCATGGTGCCATCGCGGTCTTTAATCGGTGCGGCTGAATCTACGATGCTGTATTC
>JBCCAG010000928.1:0-1635 GCA_039814955.1 Cyanobacteria bacterium P01_A01_bin.135 | reverse complement strand
TTTCCGGTCCGGACAACGCGCTGACACCGGTACGGGCGCGGCGCCAGTATTGTGCGGTGCTGCGCGGGTTCGCCTGGTCGCAGTGGCAGGGAAAATGGCCCTACCGCGATCGCCAGGTGATTGACTTCCCGGATCCTTTTGGCGCGGTGGGGGTTTACTGGTATGAGGTGCCAGAGACCTATACCCTAGTCGATAGCTTTCCGGTGCAGACTGTGGTCACTAAGTTTGGCTCCGCCCCCGACCTGTACAATCGCCTTACCAGCCTGGTGGCTCACTGGTGCCCTAAGCCGCTGCTCAAGCAGCCCGCCGCCATCGAATTTCTCTCCCGCGTCAGCTACGGTATGACCCAGGTGAGCGATCGCTGGAGCGGTACGGGCATTGGCATTTGGGCGGAGGTGACGGGGGCGCGGCGGCGCTATCGCTCAACTTTCATGTATGGGGATACGGCGATCGCCGCTGGGGCGGGGACCGGCAGTTTAGCGGCGCTGCTGCTCTCGGGGGATCTACAGCACCCCGGCGTCCATCCGGTGGAGCAGGCTCTGCCTACGCCGCTGTTTGAGCGGACTCTGCACCAGCGGGGCCTGCATACGACTCACGGATGGGAAGATTGGTAGGAAGGTGGCGTTACCATCCAGACCCTGTTCACGGGGCTACCATAGCATCAGGCCAGGCCCGCCATCATATTGTAGAGACATAGCATGCTGTGTCTCTACGGATGGATCGCACCTCAGCACAATGCCTCGTCACCTATGACCAACCCGTCACCCATCACGCCCCCATCACCTAAGCCCATTCGCCGCGGCCCTGGTAGCGTGATCGCCGGAGCTACCTATCCCCTACGCGCCCTGCGCCTATTTACCACCCAGCCTCAGCTGCGGCGCTATGTCATTTTCCCCATCTTGCTCAACCTTGTTGTTGGGGCAACTCTGTATGCTGGTCTACTGTTTCTGGGGCTGCGGCTGATTGACGGCATTATTTTTCAGGCAGCGGCTTGGGCGGGCACCCTGCAGGATGCCGCCGCCCAGAACCAGTTTGAGCTTCATGCCCCGGCTTGGGTGCTGGCTTGGGAGACGCGCTTAGGACAGCTTTGGTCCGGGCTGTGGGGTTGGCTACATTGGCCAGATCTAAGCTTCAATATTCCCTTGCCCGACATCGCTTGGGCAAATATTACCTGGCCCAAGATCTCCCTACCCTCCCTCAACTTCCCTGCCCTCACCGAGTTTTGGCAGCACCTGGTAGTGGCGATCGCCGCCGGAGCACGGTGGCTAGGAGAGTGGCTGGGAGGGGTGTTGAGCTGGCTACGGGTGATCCCCAACGGCTTGGGGATACTGCTGCTGTGGCTGCTGCGGGTTGCCCTCACCCTGGTGCTGCTGCTGGTCACTGGGTTCGTGCTGCTGCAGTTTGGGGTGCTGCTGGGCTCCCCCTGGTACGGAAAGCTATCTGAAGAGCTGGAGATCCTGAAAACGGGGCAAGCGGTGGTGATTGAGGTGGGGCTGCCGCGAGATATTTGGCGGGCCATTGTATTTGAGCTGAAGAAGCTGGCGATCGCCCTAGGTCTAGGTCTGCCCCTGCTGGCGGTGGGGCTGGTGCCGGGGTTCGGGCCCCTGGTGACCAGCGTGGGGAGCATTGCCGTCA
>JBCCAG010000881.1:0-1822 GCA_039814955.1 Cyanobacteria bacterium P01_A01_bin.135 | reverse complement strand
CGAGGCGCTAGCCGGCGTCAGGATATCCACTAGCTGCAGCAGCGAAGCCAGGCGATCGCCGAGGTCGGGTATCTGCTCAATCAGGCGCAGCCTCAGGAGAGTCTCTAGCGGCTCGCTAGTGGGCTCCGGTGAAAGTGCGGGTAGGGCCACCGCGGGGGCTACTCCCAGAGATACCGTTAGGATGAGCGCCAAAATGCTGCGGTTAACCATATACAGTTGCGGAATATCCTGTAAGCCAGCTACTATAATAGACCGTGCTAAAAAGATTCCGCGTCTCTTGACGAGAAGTCTAACCCTAGCAGTCCAATCCACAAACCCGAACGATGCCCAAGCTCAAAACTCGCAAAGCCGCCGCGAAGCGATTCCGCCGCAGCGGCAGCGGCAAAATTATGCGCCGCAAAGCTTTCCGCAACCACCTGCTGGAGCGTAAGACCACCGACCGCAAGCGCAAGCTGGGTCAAATTGCCAAAGTGCATGAGACCGACTGCGAAAACGTCGAGCTGATGCTCCCCTATCTCTAAGCCCACCGCTGACCCCACCCCATTGACATCACCCCAGGAGTACCGACATGCCACGTGTAAAGCGCGGTAACGTTGCCCGCAAGCGCCGCAAAAAGATTTTTAAGCTCGCCAAGGGCTTTCGCGGATCCCACTCAAAGCTCTTCCGCACCGCCAACCAGCAGGTGATGAAGGCCCTGCGCTATGCCTACCGCGATCGCCGCAATCGCAAACGGGATTTCCGCCGCCTGTGGATTGCCCGCATCAACGCAGCGGCGCGCTTACAGGGCACAACCTACAGCCAGCTCATCGGCAATATGAAGAAGGCCGACGTGCAGATCAACCGCAAGATGCTAGCCCAAATGGCTATCCTTGATCCCGATGGATTTAATAAAGTGGTTGAGGTGGCGACCCCCGAATAAGGGTCATCCACTAGTGGTGAAGTCAGCAGCGGTAAGGCGACTGCGCTCCGCTGCAATCCTGTGGGCGGTGCTGACGGCCCTGGGGCTACCGGGGTCATCCAGTACGGCGGCCGATCTGGCAACCATTCGCGATCGCGGCCAGCTGATTGTGGCGGTCAAGAGCAATACGCCTCCCCTCGGGTTTGTGGGGGAGGACGGTGTTCTGCGGGGCTTAGAAATAGACATCGCCCGCCAGCTCGCCCAGGTACTGCTCGGAGACCCCAATGCAGTCACTCTTGTGCCTACCAGCAACACAGAGCGGATTCCTGCACTTCTGAGGGATGAGGTCGATGTAGTAATTGCCCGCCTATCGGTAACAGAGCAGCGAGCGCGGCTGGTGGATTTTAGCCGCCCCTATTATTACGACGGCACGGCGCTAATTACCAAAGCGCCTGAGCTGCGGCAGTTTACCGACATTGGCTTGCGGCCCGTGGCGGTGCTGACAGGCTCGGACACCATCGACGACCTGCGCTGGCATCTGCCCCAGGCGACCCTCGTGGGCTTGGAGTCTTACCAGGCAGCCTACGAGCTCCTGGAGACAGGGGAGGCGATCGCCTTTGCGGCGGATGCCAGTTTACTGACGGGCTGGACGCAGCGCTACCCGGAGTATCGGATGCTGCCCACGCTACTGTCGGCAGAAGGTCTCTCCATTGCCATGCTCAAAGGGCTGCAGTACCAGCCGCTCCAGGCCGCCGTAGATGACGCCATGGATGTCTGGTACGCCACGGGCTGGCTGCAGGAGCGGATTGCTCACTGGGGCCTACCGCTGGACGATTTAGAGCGACTAGAGGACCCAGAGTCAGAGCGCCATGGAGAGGATGGGCCGGGGCCGCCCATCAACAACCTTAACGAATCTGGAACTCT
>JBCCAG010000650.1:0-2846 GCA_039814955.1 Cyanobacteria bacterium P01_A01_bin.135 | reverse complement strand
GCTGCAGGTAGCTCAGGGAGGAGTAGCCCGTCCCAAAATCATCAATAGAGATCTGGATGCCCCGCTGCTGAAGCTGCGTTAGCACCTGGACAGCGGCGGTGGGCTGCTGCATTAAGCTATGTTCGGTAATTTCAATTCCCAGGAAGCGGCCATTGACTCTATGGGCATCCAGTAGCCCATCGACCTGGGCAATCAGGCTTGGCTCTGCAAAATGCATTGCCGAAAGGTTAACGCTGACGGTAAAGGGGGGCGACAAGAGCGCTTCGAGCTGCCAGGTTGCAAGGGTGCGGCAGGCGGTTTTCAAGACCCAGGCGTCGATCAGCTCAATCACCCCCGAAGCTTCGGCAACAGACAGAAACGCCCGCGGCGCGAGCAGGCCCCGCTCTGGGTGCTGCCACCGCAGTAGGGCCTCAAAGCCGCGAAGCTGCCCCGATGACAGGTCGACGATGGGCTGAAACCTAAGCCGCAGCTCGTTGGCTGCTAGGGCCCGCTTCAGCTCGATTTCTAAATTGAAGTGGTCGTGCACTTCGTGGTGTAGGCCGGCGCTAAATAGATGGTAGCGGCCTTTCCCCGCCGCCTTAGCCTGGTACATGGCCGTGTCGGCATCCCGCAGCACATGCTCTGCCTGCTGGTACCTCAGGTGACCGGCAACAATCCCGATGCTGATGCTGGTGGAGAATTCGTACTGCTCAAGCTGGAAGGGTAACTGCACCTCGCGCTGAATGTAGTCGGCGATTTGCAAGACGGAATCATTGTCGGTAACCCGCTCAATCAGCGCGATAAACTCATCGCCCCCGAGGCGCGCCAGAGTGCTGCCCGCCGGTAGACAGGCCTCGATGCGCCCGGCGATCGCCACCAGCAGCTTATCGCCTACCGAGTGGCCCAGGGAGTCGTTGACCAGCTTGAAGCGATCGCAGTCTAAGAACAGCACGGCGTAGCTGACAGTCTGCTGCCCCTGGGCGCGGTTGAGCACCACCTGCAGCCGCTTCATCAGCAGGGCCCGGTTGGCGAGCCCAGTTAAATCGTCGTGGAGGGCACGGTGGAGCAGCTCCTCCTGAACCCGGCGGCGCTCGGAAATCTCCTGCTCAAGCTGAATGGTGCGCTGCCGCACCCGCTCCTCTAGCTCAGCGTTGATAGTCTGGAGGGCCTGGGTAGCTTTGCGCAGCCGCAGCTGGGTGTCGATGCGCACCAGCACCTCCTCCGGGTGAAAGGGCTTAGTAATAAAGTCGACCCCGCCTACTTCAAAGGCGCGCACCTTGTCGATGGGGGCGTCCAGGGCGCTGAGGAAAATCACCGGGATATCATCGGTGGCCTCGTTCAGCTTTAGGTATTCACAGACCTGGTAGCCATCTAGATCGGGCATCTTAATGTCTAGCAGGATCAGATCGGGTTGGGCCTCTTGGGCCACCGTCAGGGCGAGCCGGCCAGACACAACGCTGCGCACCTTGTACTGCTTCTCGGTGAGCAGGCTGGAGAGGACCCTGAGGTTGTCTGGCGCATCGTCAACAATCAGAACGTCGCCGGTATATTGCTTCATATTGCTTCGCTGGGGTCAGCCCTCCTGCTCCCAGCTAACCTGCTCCGCGGCCTGAATCAAGATATCATAGCGGAAGTCGTCAACAATGCTCCGTACGGCTTGGGACAAGTGGGGATTCGTGACGGCGGCATCCTCCAGCAGCGTCATAATCAGCTCGTTGTCAGCGCATTTAGCCGCTTGCCGCAGCGCCGTCACCCAGCTGGTCGGCATGTGGGGTAGATGGGCCAAAACTACCGCCGCTGGCGCTTCAGGGACCGCTTCACCAGTAGCTTTGGTGGCACTGGCCGCCGCGTACCGGTAGCGTACCCCCAGGTGCTCGCCAATTTTCTCTAAGATAACCTCGGTGCGAAATGGCTTTCTGACATAGTCATCGCAGCCCGCCGCCATCACGTTACTGCGATCGCGCTCTAGGCTGCTGGCCGTCAGGGCAATAATCACCGTCTGCTGGCCCCCCGGCTGAGATTTAATGTACTGCGTTGCTTCAAATCCATTCATCACCGGCATGCGCATGTCCATCCAAATTAAATGTGGACGCCAGGTGCGCCAAAGGTCAACCGCTGCCTGTCCATTCTCCGCGACCCGCAGCGCAAATCCCAGCGGCCTCAGGAGCTGCTCAAGCAGGTGGCTGCTCTCCCATTTATCCTCAGCAATGAGGATGCGGGGTGAAGTGCCCTCGGCGAGGCCAATAATTTGACGCGCTGGGGCAGCGGGCAGGGAGGCACTGGCCTCGCCGAGGGCAACCGGCAGGATGACCTGGAAGCAGGACCCTGGCTGGATGGGTGCCGCTACGGGCCAGGGGTGGGGTGCGCCCGGACGGTAGGTTACGCCGCCGCTCGTCACCTGCAGCTCGCCCCCCATAAGCGCAACAAACGCCTGGGTAATGCTGAGGCCCAGACCAGTGCCGGAGCGGGTGTTGAGGCCCACTTCGCTCTGCACGAACGCCTCAAAAATTTTGGGCATCTCCTCGGGGCGAATGCCAGAGCCGGTATCTTCCACCTCGAAGCTCAGCACAACGTCTGCTGGCTCGGGGGGCACTGAGATCGGGAATGGGGCTGAAGACACCACCGCTCGCAAGGTGACTGTGCCACTCGAGGTCGATTTGATAGCGTTGCTCAGCAGGTTGACCAAAATCTGTCGCAGCTTTCCAGCATCAATATAGATGATGGCAGGCAAGTCATCTGAAAGCTCCCTGTCTAGCGTGAGGCCCTTCTCCGCTGCCCGCAGGGTAAACATACCAACAATATCGGTGAGTAGCTGATGGAGGTGAACATTATCTAAATGCAGACCGGTGTGTCCTGACTCGATCTTG
>JBCCAG010000046.1:0-12561 GCA_039814955.1 Cyanobacteria bacterium P01_A01_bin.135 | reverse complement strand
CCGCTGATGGCGATCGCCTCGGCGGTAGCCTCAATGTTGATGTCATCGGGCTCAAGGCCAGGGACTTCCAGCTTCAGGGTATAGTCTTCCTCGGTCTCCTCCAGTTCAGCGGCCGGGGAGAAGAGAGAGCCCATCGGCTCTTGCCCGGTGGCAGGGGCTAACATGTCATCAAACAGGCGGTTCATTTCCCGCTGAACATCGGTCATTTCTCGGAAAGGTTGCCAACGAACCAGTGCCATAGTGTTCACCTTGTAAAGACGATAATCAGATTGAAAGCGCCTTCCGTTCGGTTGAAAGCTCGGACCAGTTGCCGGGCCAAACCGCTTAAAGTAGAGGGAACGTTATGCGCTCTCAATTAATAAGATATCGGCTTTAACTTAGAAGTCGGAGACGGTTTTAGCGACTCTTTTTTCCGAGGTTACCGAACCTGTGGCTACCGCCACTCATAGGGCCTCACCCATTGCCGCCAGTGGGGTCCCCATCCCCATCAGCAAAAATGATTACGGTGTCTTGGCGCAGGCGACGGTTGGTATGCAGCTGGTAGCGCTTATCTCGACCCTTGTCGGGCTCCAGCGTCGCAATCACCGACTCCCGCCGATCTTCCGTCGAGAATATGTAGTCCCTAAACGGGATCACCGTCAGCTTGACCGAGTTAGCACCTGGGGGAATGACAACTTTGTTGCCATTCTTCTTAGACCCGGTCGTTGTGCCACCCCGCTTCAGCTCATAGTCAAAGTCACCGAGGGGCTCGATTCCTGGGGTTGCCGTGCCCGTAATACCGTAATAGATCTCCAGCCGCTCGTTGGTGCGCCGGTTAAGCTTAATTTCAAATTCACCCTGCTCATGGGGCAGGGCCCGGTCCCCCTCCCGAGGCTCATTGGCCTTGGGGTCAGTGGCGCGAATAGCAACCATCAGCGGTGGGATATCTGAGATCGTTACGGTGGCTCGGGTGTCTTCCTTGTCAGGGTCGAGCTGATAGCTGCCGGCAGCTGCGGCCGGTGGTGGCAAAAGCTGCACCGTCACAGTTTCGTCCGCTTCTCCCTTGTCTCTATCGGGTCTTGGAATCACAGGGATGGGGAGGGAAACACGATTGGCCGGAATCGTAATACTGCCGGTATTTCCACTCAGGTTACCGGTGAGCCGCTTGTAGTCCACTTCCGGCGTCGCCGATCCTGGACCCTCTTCGATCTGGTAGTGGACAGTTGTCTCTATGGGGACTCGCTGATCCAACTCCAGCAAAAACTGTCCATCTAGACGACGCTGTCCGGGGCCTGGCTCCCGGGCCTGGGGTTTGGTGGCCCGAATCGACGCTCGGGGTACCGGTGTCCGATCGCAAATGACGACGGTATCCTTATTGTGGGTGCTGAGGCGATATAGCCGGTTCTGTGGCAAGAGCTGGACGGTGACCGTTTCCTCTCCCTCCCCTGCCTCTTGGTCGCGTAGCGGCACCACAGGGAGGGTAACCTTGCGGCTTTTAGCGGGGATAACAGCAATGTGGGGCGTAACATTGCTCCCGTTGAGCGGCTTGTAGTCTACGCCGGGGGTAGCGCTGTTGGGATCGCGGCGGAGAATTGCGTAACGCACGGGGATGGGGGCCTGCCGGACCAAATCTCTCGCGTCGATTGCAATGGTAAATTCGCCGCTTTGCCCCTGGGGCCGTCTGGCGCTAGGCTCTATTGCGGTCGGTTTTGTGGCCTTGATATTGACGGTGGGCAGGGGAACATCGGCGATAATTACCTCAGCCTGATTGTCTTCGCCAATGCGATAGGCGTCCTGGGGAGTGAGCGCTAGGGTAACCACCTCGGGTCCTTCTACCCTCAAGTCAGTCCGGGGAACCACCGGCAGCTTGAACCGCCGCTCCTGGGGGGGAATGGTAACTACTCCTCGTGAGATGAAGGCGTGATTGTAGTCGTTTGGAGCAGCGCTGTTAGGCGCACCTTCGACAATTTCGTAGTTGATTTTCAGAGGCTGCTTCAAGGCGCGATCTACGGCAATGGTGAACTCACCATTGATGCGGGGCAACCCTCGCGCGCCCTCTCTAGCATGAGGTATGGTCGCGGTAATGGTGACTACCGGCAGCGGGGTGTCTGTAATCGTGACGGTATCACTATCGCGGCCAAGCTCGTAGTCCTCGCCGGGTTTCAGCGTCGCCACCACTGTTTCGTCCCCCTCCTGCAGCCGGTCCTGCAGGGGCATTACGGTAATCACCGTCCGCTTTTTATTAGCTGGGATCACCACCCGCTGTGTAGTATTGACGGGCGGATTGAGCTGATAATCTTTGTCAAGGGTCGCGGTGCCGCTGATGTCAATGGTGATGGGAAGGTCGGTGCGGGGAGCATCGTCATCTCGGGCGAGAAATACCGCAAATTCACCGTTTTCGCCCGCGCTCTGCGGCCCTGGTTCTTTCGCAAAAGGCTTGGTGGCCCGAATGCTGACGGTGGGCTTAGGAACAGTCCGGTCTTTGATGATAACTTCATCCCTGAATTTGTCCCCGATCTCGTACGTTGACTCCGCCCGCTTAATCAGCTTGACCCGCACGGTCTCGATTTCTTCTCGCTCTTCGTCTAGCAGCGGGAGCACCGGCACTAGCTTCTGCCGCTCCCCAACCCCAAAGGTCACCGACCGGCCCAATGGCGAAAAGTCGAGCCCTTCTGTGGCCGTCGAGGCGGTTTCTAAAACAAAATGGACCTCGATGGGGCCATCTGTTTCGGTGGGAGCTCGGTCTAAACTAATGCGGAACTCGCCTGGATTGGGGGCTTCCTCCGGTAGGGTTTCAGCCGCAATAGAGTCTGTCGCTTCCAGGATTGCCACCAGTGGGGGAGGAATGACCTTCAGAGAGGTGCTGATGCGGAAGTTGGAGTTCTTGGTGTGGCGCTCGGCGTGGAACAGGTCAAAGCGATAGGTCTCGCCGACGACTAGCTCAAAGGTTTCGTTGGTGTTGGCGATATTGACGGTGCAGCGGTCTGACTCATCCGCCGTCAAATCTAAGGTCTCCTCAATGGCGACATGGCTCCCGCCAATGTCAATCACCAGCTTGCCGTCGATGAACACCCACAGGTCATCGTCTCCCTCAAAGGTGAACTTTTCGGTGCCCTTATAGGTGAAATTATGCCCCGTCACCTCGAAGGTGAAGTGGTAGTTGTGCTCGTCGGTAAAGCGCTTGAGCTCGCTGCCGAAAAACTGACGGGCAAACAGAAAGTCTAGATCGTCTTTGAGCTGCTGGGTGATTTCTCCCCTACCGCGCTTTTCTGCGATCGCCGCCGGGTTGAGGGGAAAAAATGCATTGCTGCGGTAGGTGAACACCCCGTTGGCGTCAGGTCCTTCTAGGGTAACGGTGTGCGGAACCGCCTGATTAAACCCTGGGTCATCGTTATACCAGGCTTCAAAGTTCTGCGGTCCGGTGGTTGCGCCAGGGACTGGGCCGTCATGGGCATACTTAGGTTTGCGGTCTGCCCCTAGTTCAGACTCAACGATGCCTTTAGTCGCGTTCCGTCCCCTGAAGGTTTCGAAGTCAGGGTGGGACTTCAGCTCGATACCGCGCTCTCTAAAGCGTGCTTCGATCTCGCTCCAGTTGTCGTCAATCTTTTGTCGATCTTGATCGGACAGGCTGTTGAAGTTCGCCGGTTTAGCTGAGAAGTTGCGAAGGATGCCTTTCAGTTCTATGGCCATAGTGAGCTGGGGAAGGATTATACACGCTGGGTCAATCTACAACGAACTTCCCTAGAATTTCGCATTCCTCAAGGATATTTACTTAATTACTGCTGCGGCCTGCCCATTGCTGACAGCAAGCGATGGTCTAGATTCCCTATGACAAGGGTGATATAGGCTGCTCTGCCCGCTGGTATTCACCTGCCAGCGGCTATAGAAAACTTAAAAAGTGTGGGGTAGCCTACAGCCTCACGGAAGGCGTCAGCGCCGCTTTGGGATAGGGGATGCGCTTGTGATTGTACTGCTGCCATACCCGGACAAAGATACTGGCAATGCGGGCCATATCCTGACGGCTTAGCCCCGACTCCACCAGCTGGTCGTCCTGCCAGCGGGCCCGCAGAATCCGGTTGACCATCGCCAAGGCCTCCTCGGGGGTAGCATCCTTGAGCGATCGAAGCGCCGCCTCGCAGGAGTCCGCTAGCATCACGATGCCGGTTTCCCGGGACTGGGGTATCGGTCCAGCGTAGCGGAAGTCCGCCTCATCGACTTGAATCGTGGGGTCGGCCTTGGCCCGCTCTTTGGCCTGGTAGTAGAAATAGGTGATCAGCATCGTACCCTGGTGCTCGGGGATAAACGCCTGAATGGCCCCCGGCAGGCGGCATTTGCGGGCCATTACCAGCCCTTCGCTGACGTGCTTCTTGATAATGGCAGCGCTCTGCCAGGGGTCATCGATGGCGTCGTGCTTGTTGGTGCCCATCTGGTTTTCGATGAACCCCTCTGGGTCGTGCATCTTGCCGATGTCGTGGTAGAGGGTGCCAGCCCGCACTAGCTCCACGTTGGCCCCCAACTCCCGCGCCGCTGCCTCTGCGAGGCTAGCCACAAACAGGGTGTGTTGAAAGGTGCCTGGGGCCTCAGAGGCCAGCCGTTTGAGCATGGGCCGGTTGGGGTTGGACAGCTCCACCATGCGGATGGGGGTAACCAAATCAAACAGATTCTCTAAATAGGGGCTCACACCCAGAGCGATCACGCTCCAGGCCACCCCCAACATGGCTTGAATCAGGGCATTGGTAAGCATCAACAGCCACACGGGGCTCGTGGCTGTGCTCATAATCAGGCTGACGACCAGGTAGACAACCCCCTGCACCAGGCCTACGGCCCCCCCGAGCAGCGCTAGCTCCTCCCGCGATCGCAGCCGCCCCGCTAGTAGGCTCCCTACCAAGCCCCCCGCGGCGCTGGCAAGCAGCGCATTGGCCGTCATCACTGTACCCCCGACAGGCAGCAGCCCCACCAGCAGGGCCACCACCGTCAACCCCAGGCTAGAGCCGTAAAAGCTGCCCACCAATAGCCCCACCGCCGGTAGATTAGTCGAGGGCAGTCCTAAAATCACCAGCAGCGGCGTACTCAGCGACAGCATCAGCACCAGCAGGTGGTCGCGCTGGCGGAGGCGGGCGTGGAAGCGCTGCTCCACCAGTAAAAACACTACCACCGAGCCGCTGACCACCACCGCAAATCCCACCAGCCCTACCCAGTCAATGCCGCGGCGGCTGAGGCCGAAGTAATCTAAGAGAACAAACTGGGACTGCTCAATTGTCTCCCCAGCCGTTACGATAATCTCCCCTTCACGAATCTCGACGATCTCTGGGGGCACCTGTGCCGCTGTCTGTTCTGCTTGCAGGCGAGTTTGCTCAGGGTCTTCTATGAGGTTAGGGCGAATAACGTTGGTCAGAATCGATACGGCCAGAGGAATGGTGTCCCGGGGAGCATCGGTCAACTGGGCCCGGACAGCCGTTTGTAGGTGCTCGGGCGACAGCCCGTGGGGAATTCCCTGCTGCAAAATGCGCTCTAGGGTTTCGCGCATGGCCTGCTTGCCCTGGGTCCAGTCTTTATCGCTCAACAGCAGCAGACGCCCACTGGCCAGCAGGGCCGGCCGCTCGGACTGCGCCTGGTTCAAAGCGGCTACCGCTGCCTGGTAGCTTTGTCTAGCCCGAACGATGGATTGCTTGAGGGCCGAAAAATCATCCGCTGAAGACGCTCGCTTATAGCCCTGTAGCTCCAGAATAGCCAGCTCTTGAGATGGCAGGGCTGTCGTTAGGGCCGGCGTATCGATGGGCTGCTCCCCTTGCTCCAAAAGGGTAAAAATTCGCTGCCAGTCGGTCTGAGGGGCGCTGCGCAGGTAGTTCTGGGCGGGGGTAGACAGGATGGTGGAATCGACAAAGGGGAAAGGGCCCGCCTGCTGACGGTACTCATCCCCGACCTCTGTAAGCAGGGAGAAGGATTGGTAAACGCGCTGATTGACGTCGGAATCGACAATCAGCACCGGAATTGCCCCTTGACTAGCCTCCAGGCGCAGTTGCTCGGTCGTCTCGGTATCCTCGACGGTGGCTTCGCGAGGGGCCCGCAGGGTTTCAGGGGCGACGGTGCCGACGCTGAGCTGGGGTTTGTTATAGAGCCGGTAGCCAATGGCGCTGGTGAGGGAGGCGATCGCTAGGGTAAGCAGCAGTGGGCAAGCGTATCGATTGAGCTTACTGCGCTTGGGCCGAGTCATTCCCGAGCAGGAGGGGTGCTCCCCTAGCCAGGTCATCAGCTCCCGGGACTGCAGCAGCAGCCCGCGACTGGCGGCTTTATTGAGCTTGGCAGGGTTACTCTGGGAGCCGGGTTCAGCGGATCTTTCAGTGTAGGGGTGAGGCGACTTGCCGTTGGAAGTGCTGCCATTGGAAGCGCTACCGTTAACCACCGCCCCGACTTCTGAGGCATCAAGGGGCTCTAGGGCGGGGTCCACCGCCCGCGGGGATAAGGGGTTCAAGTAGCGTTGCTGAGCCGCAAAGCGAGCAGAAGCCTGATGATTGGAGCGCCGGGTTGGAGTCCACAGTTGCTCCATGCGCTGCGCCAGTAATCGAAATGACTTCATACTAACTGACTGCTAGACGACTAAGAATAGGTAAAACTCACAAAGCCCTGGGACCATTTGCGACCCAATTGCAGTAGGTCATGGCTGACGCTCTCGGGGTCAGCAACAGTAGATGGCTTAGGCTGTCTGTAAAGTTACTCATTGCTAGGTACTCATGACGAGCCGGGGCAAACCTGATAGAGAGGGAGAAGTGAGGGGCGCTGCGTTGCGCCGTAACCACAGCACCGATTGGGGCATAGACTACGGTGGCTCTGTAGGGTGATGGCCATTCTGGATAAAGTTACCCTAAGTTTAGTTACCCTGCGCTTATAGTATAGCCAAGCCCTTCTAGTTCAGAACGGGGTAAACCCCTACAGTGCCAGAATCTACAGCGGCAAAATTCCGGGAGGGGCGACGGCAGTAGTCCCTATGCTAGGGGAAATGGCTCCTGCCCAGAGGGCTGCCAAGCGCTGCCCCAGTGCCGCAAGGGAGGTTGTTTGGGGTGCTGGTGACGCACCCGGTACGGTTGGCTGTGGAATTGACTGTGAGATTGATAGCGGGATTGATTCTGGAGGGGCATTGAGCTGCTGATACTGGGTAGAGCTGAGGCCCGCGAGCCCCTGGTTTAGGCCGCACAGCGCCCCCGCGATCGCCGCTGCCGCCTGCGCTTGCCCCTGCCGGAGCCAGCGGCAAGCTAGTTGTCCCTGGCTAGGAAAGGTCACCGCGCAATATAAGGACAATGTGAGGGCAACGGCGGCAGTGTGGGCCTCCGGCTGCGGGTAGCGGCTGGCCAAAGGGGCCAAAATCGCCTGCCGCTGAGCTAACCCGGCCCCGCTGTGGCGATGGGCCGTCACCGTGCTCAGGTATGGCGCTAGGTGGGAGAAGGTAGGGTTTACCAGAGAAACCAAGCAGTCTTGATTCAAGGGCTGCTCCCCCAAGGTGACCACCGCCAATTGCTGAACCGCCATAGCCCCCTCCAAAGCGATCGCCCCTAAATCAGACTGGAGAGTATTAGACAATAGAGGCCTCAACTGACGCAGCAGCGCGGCTTGATCATCCCAATGCAGCAGGATAAGCGGCAGCAAAGCGAGATTGAGCCATAGCGGATCGGGGTGCTGGGCAATGACGGGCGTCAGATTGGGGGTCCAGCTCACTAGCTGAGACCAATGGCTCACTGGCTCGGGAGGGCTATGGCTGGCAGCGATCGCCAGTGCGGCCTGGAAGCGGTGGACTAAGGGGTATCTCACAAAAACTTCGTCTGAGGCGAGGCAAACTCGATTAGCGCTATCCTATCAATCGAGCGATAGTAACTTACACAAAGTAGCAAGGTTTACCGCACAGAGGCTGCTCCAAGGGCATGAGTTTTATTAGTACGACATTCACAAAACAGGCGTGGTTCTCAAATGTGCGCAGCGATCTGCTGGCGGGGGCGGTGGTTGCCCTGGCGCTGATTCCAGAGGCGATCGCCTTTTCCATTATCGCTGGGGTGGATCCTAAGGTGGGGCTATACGCCTCTTTTTGCATCGCCATCGTCACCTCTTTTTTAGGGGGGCGTCCCGCTATGATTTCGGCGGCCACCGGGGCCATGGCCCTGCTGATGACCACCCTAGTCAGAGACCACGGCCTCAGCTACCTGTTTGCCACCACCATTTTGACCGGGCTCCTGCAGATTATCTGGGGTTGGGTGAAGCTGGGCAACCAGATGCGGTTTGTGCCCCGGGCGGTGATGGTGGGCTTCGTCAATGCCCTGGCGATTTTGATCTTCAGTGCCCAGCTTCCCCAACTACAAAACGTGCCGCCCCTGGTGTACATTCTGGTGCTGGCGGGATTGGCGATTATTTACGGCATGCCCTACATCAGTAAGGTAATTCCCTCGCCGCTGATTGCCATTTTGGTACTGACCGGCTTCAGCATCACCTTCGGCTGGAATATCCCCACTGTGGGCGACATGGGCACCCTCCCCGATACCCTGCCAGGCTTCACCCTGCCGGCGGTGCCATTCAACTTTGAAACCATTCAAATCATCCTGCCCTATGCCTTGGCCCTGTCCCTGGTGGGTCTATTAGAGTCCTTCCTCACCGCCAACGTCATCGACGACTTTACTGATACCAACAGCAACAAAAACCAGGAAGCCGTTGGCCAAGGAATAGCTAATATTGTGGCGGGCTGCTTTGGCGGCATGGCAGGCTGCGCCATGATCGGCCAGTCGGTGATCAATGTGCGCTCTGGGGGGCGAACCCGGCTGTCTACCCTGAGTGCCGGCATCTTTCTGCTAGCCTGCATCCTGCTGCTGCGGGACTGGGTGGCCGAGATTCCCATGGCGGCGCTGGTGGCGGTAATGATCATGGTGTCTATCAGCACCTTTAATTGGGCTTCCCTACGTAACATTCGTATGGTGCCCAAGAGCGAAACGGCGGTGATGCTGGCCACCGTCGCCACCACCCTGCTCACCCACAACCTCGCTATTGGGGTGATTATCGGCGTGGCCCTCAGCGCGATCTTCTTTAGCCGCAAAATTGCCGCCCTAATCGAGGTGACCTCAAAGCTGGAGGAGAGCGGCAATCGCACCTATTTTGTCAGCGGCCAGATCTTCTTTGTCTCGGTGGAGAGCTTCCTGGCGGCGTTCAATTTCCACGAGGATGTGGACCATATCGCCATCAACCTTACCCACGCCCACCTGTGGGACCAGTCGGCGGTGGATGCGGTGGATAAAGTGGTGCTTCGCTTCCGCAAGCACGGCAGCGAAGTGAAGCTAGTTGGCCTTAACGAAGCCAGTGAAACCCTACTGCAGCGGCTAGCCATTCACCGTGACGAGAACGCGGAGATGGCGCTACATTAGGCGTAAGCTCTTTTTGGAGAAGTGATTGTCTCTCCTAAGTATGTGTTTAGCGAGTGTGGAAGAGCACGCCACGCTTCGGCCTCACCCCCCCTCAATCCCCCCTTGGTAAGGGGGAAGCACAGTTCTCCCCCTTGGTAAGGGGGAGCTAGAGGGGGTAAGACCGAGACGCTAAACACGTATTCTTCTGAAGAGAGACCATCACTTCATAAATGTGATATGCAGTACCGCCGCTTTGGCCGCACTAACCTCTCCATGCCCGTCTTTTCCTGCGGCGGCATGCGCTACCAGCACTCCTGGAAAGATGTCCCCCAGTGGCAAATCCCCCAGAAAAACCAGGAAAACCTAGAAGCTACCATCCGGCGATCGCTGGAAGTGGGCATCAATCACATCGAGACGGCGCGGGGCTACGGCACCTCGGAAGTGCAGCTAGGCCGCATCTTGCCCAAGCTGCCTCGGGACCAACTCATTGTGCAGACCAAAGTTTCCCCCGAGGCGGACCCCAAGGGATTCCGGCGCACCGTTCTGCAATCTTTGAGTAACCTGAAGCTGGACTATGTAGACCTGCTGGGGCTGCACGGCATCAATACGCCGCAGCACTTGGAGTGGAGCCTGCGCCCCGGTGGCTGCCTAGAAATGGCGCGATCGCTGCAGGCGGAGGGCCGGGTGCGCCATGTAGGCTTTTCCACCCATGCCCCGACGGAAGTGATTCTCCGCGCCATCAACTCCGGCGGCTTTGATTATGTAAACCTGCACTGGTACTACATTAAGCAGATCAACTGGCCCGCCATCGAGGCGGCTACCCGGCAGGACATGGGGGTGTTTATCATCAGCCCTTCAGATAAAGGCGGCAAGTTGTACGCCCCGCCGGAGAAACTGGTGCAACTGTGCGAGCCCCTGTCCCCTATGGTGTTCAATGACCTGTTCTGCCTCAGCCATTCCCAGGTGCATACCCTCAGTTTAGGGGCGGCCCGTCCCTCGGATTTTGATGAGCACCTGAGCGCTCTTGACCTATTGGACCGGGCCGACGAAATCTTGCCCCCCATTTTGCAGCGGCTAGAGCAGGCGGCCATCGATGCGCTGGGAGAGGACTGGTACAAAACTTGGCGCAAGGGATTACCTAGCCCGGATAATACTCCGGGTAACCTCAACATTCCCGACATTCTGTGGTTGCGGAATTTGGCGATCGCCTACGATATGGTGGACTATGCCCAAACCCGCTACAACATGCTGGGCAATGCCAGCCACTGGTTTCCGGGGAATAAGGCTAGTGATGCCGGGCAGCTAAATTTGCAGGCCTGTTTGGCCCGCAGTCCACATCGAGAGCAGATTCCGGCGCTGCTGAATGACGCCCATCAGCGGCTAGGGGGAGCGACGGTGAAGCGGCTGTCGCAGCAGTAGGTGGGGGAGAGCGATCGCGCTGAATTCGCTAGCCTGTGCGCTTTTGGTCCAGCGATCGCGCTTCCTCCAGCGCTGCCTTCTCCCTCGCTCGGTCCACATAGGGGTCTAGCTGCTCGATGTCCCACCCCGAGAGAATGCTCAAGTTCTCCGCCGTCAGCCCCCGCATCAGCATCTCCACACACCAGGTCTGCTTTGCCTGTCGGGGCTGAGTCGGTACCGACAGCGGCTCAGTCCAACTGTGCCACCGCTGCTGAATCTCCCTAACGGAGAGGGGCACATCGTCCTTGAAAAATAGAAACGGCAGCTCATCCTTGCGGCTCTTGAGCCACTTCGTGAGTGGGTTGCTCACATAGGAGCCATAGCGCTTGCCCAAAATCCACTGATTGATGGGTACCTGGCGACTCCCCACCCGCAGCGTATGCTGGGCTTTATCACTGAGGTGCTGTGACTGCCTGGCCTGCGCCGCTTCCTCCGGCAAGAGCCCCGCCGCAAACATCAAATAGGCCAGGGCATAATCCTGGGGGCCTGTGGCCTTGGCCTGCTGGAGAATTTGCTGGACCCAGGGGGCAGGTAAGTCCGCCACCGGCTGAGGCGGCAGCGGGGTGATGCGCTCTCCTGAGGGCGACCCTAGTAGCGTCACCAGCCCAGTCAAAAAATCCTCGCGATCGCCCCAAAGGCGGTGCTCCTCGCTTGTCGCGTTGATGACCGTGTAGCCCACCAACAGCGCGCTCAGGATGCCGGCGCCCATCCCGGGGGGGAGCGGGCTATCGGGTCCCGCCTGCTCCAGAAATTGGCTGATGTGGTGGTTGGCGTCGCTGAGGCGGTGCCCCAGCGCTTGGCGGCTTTCTGCCGGGTATTGGTCGGCTTCTCCAATCAGCGATCGCACAAAGTTCGAGGCCTGCTCTAGCCATTGCAGAGTGCCACTTGCATATAGCTGTAGCGATGCCTGCGGGGTGGGGGCCTGCTGCGCCTGCTGAATCAGCGACTCATGCAGGGCGTGAAACGACGGTGCGTTCTGGATTACGGCCAGCAGCAGGCCGTACTTATTGCTGAAGTTGCGAAACAGGGTCGCCTCATTGACTTCAGCTAAGTTAGCGATTTGGCGCGTGGTGGTGTGGCTAATGCCCTGGGTGATAAATAGCTCAGACGCTGCCTGGATGAGCTTTTCGCGAGAAGAGGCCATGGAGATTAATAATAGGTTTGCAAGTGATACTTGCATTTTGCCGAAGCGCGAGTTAGACTTGCGGTATGCAAGTGGCGCTTGCCACAGCATAGCAAATTCTTCCCTACATCCGATGTCTACAACTATCCTTACCTCTCGAACGCGGCGACCGAGACAGCCGCAGCGCGCCGTCTCTAGCCTGCACTGGCCTAGTCTGCTCTTCTTCGCCCTATTCCACGGCGCGGCCCTCTTGGCACCCTGGTGCTTTTCTTGGTCTGCGCTGGGCGTAGCTCTGCTGCTCCATTGGCTCTCTGGCGGTATCGGCATCTGCCTGGGTTACCACCGGCTGCTGAGCCACCGTAGCTTCCGCGTTCCCCAGTGGTTGGAGTACGGCATTGCCACGGTGGGGGCTTTGGCGCTTCAGGGTGGACCGATCTTTTGGGTGAGCAATCACCGCCGCCACCACGCTTTCGCGGAAGACCTACAGGCGGACCCCCACTCCTCCCGGCGGGGCTTCTGGTGGAGCCACATGGGCTGGCTGCTGAGGCCCCAAGCGAGCCTATTTGACATTGAGTACCACGGCCAATATGCCCCTGAGCTAGTCCGCGATCGCTACTACCGCTGGTT
>JBCCAG010000510.1:0-3662 GCA_039814955.1 Cyanobacteria bacterium P01_A01_bin.135 | reverse complement strand
CGAGATTGCCTTAGCAGAGGCGACCCTGAACAATAAAGTCATCGACGCCGCCACCGCTCGCTTTGGCTACCGCGACGCCCGCCTCAACCTGATTGGCGAAATGAGCCTAGCGGATAACGGTGCCGATCCGCTGCAGATTAGCGGCAGCATCCCCTACCAGCTGCCTCAGGCCACCGTTCCACCAGCCAATAACCGCCTGAGCCTGAACCTAGCCCTGGAGAATGAGGGGCTAGCCCTGATTGATTTGCTTAATAACCAGGTGAGCTGGAAAGGGGGCACCGGCATTGCCAGATTGGATATCAGCGGCACCCTTGAGCAGACCCCAACGGGGCTAACGCTGCAGCCTTTCGCTGAGGGCCTAGCTCAGTTTGACGATGTGACCTTAGCGGCAGCGGCGCTGCCGGGGGACCTGACGGGGGTGACCGGCGAGCTTCGGTTCGATGGCGATCGCATCCAGGTGAATGACCTGGCGGGGCAGTTCAGCAGCGGTAGCGTCTCGGCCCAGGGCTCCATTCCCTTAGCGGAGCCCGACGCAACCGGCGCTGATGCCCCTCCCCTCAAAGTCGATCTCAGCGATTTAGCCCTTAACCTCAAAGGCCTATACAACGGGGAAGCTGACGGGCGGCTGCAGGTGGGCGGTACGGCCCTCGCGCCCCGGCTACGGGGAGAAGTACTGCTGTCGCGGGGCCGCATCTCCCTGCCCAACGCCGAGGCAGATGGCCTGTCAGTGCCCTCAGCGCCCCCCGCATCCCCCTCAATTTTTCAGCCCCTAGAACTCGACAACCTGCGGGTGGTGCTGGGCGATCGCCTGCTGATCACCCGGGCCCCGCTGCTCAACTTCGTAGCCCGAGGGGATGTGACGGTCAGCGGTCCCCTCAACGACATCCCCAGCCTCAGCCCTACCGGCACGATTCGGCTGCGCAGCGGCCAGGTGAATTTGCTTACCTCACAGTTCAATCTGGACCGCGGCTACGACAATATTGCCCGGTTCCTGGGCAGCACTGACCCCGTTTTAGATGTGCGCCTCGAGACCTCGGTGTTTGAGCAGACCCAGGCGGTTCCTCGCTCACGGGACTTTTTTTCCGCCCCCGAGGTGTTGGATCTGCCTACCCAGCGCCTCAACAACCTACAGACGGTGCAAATTCAAGCCACGGTTCAGGGACCGGCCAGTCAAATTTTCAACAATATTGAGCTGACCAGCAGCCCCAGCCGCAGCGATGGCGAAATTCTAGCGCTGCTGGGGGGGGTAAGCGATGGCGGCAGCGACGATTCGGCCCTGGCTCTGGCGGGGTCTGCCCTATTTACCAGCCTCCAGACCCTACTCAGCAACACCTTGGGAATTACAAATCTGCGCCTATTCCCGGCGGTAATTACGGAAGACGAGCGACGGGAGCGCAGCGCTGATGACGCGGACCCCGTACTGGGCTTGGCGGCGGAGCTGGGCATCGACCTGACGGAGAACCTGTCGGTGTCAGCCCTGCAGTTGCTTACCGTACGGGAGCCCACCCAATTTGGCCTTCGCTATAGCATTAGTGACGAGCTGCAGGTGCGGGGCTCCACCAATTTCTCGGACGAAAGCCGCATTGTTGTGGAGTTCAACCGCCGATTCTAGGTGACGATATTTCTTGACAGCAGAGTAGCGGCGTAGCTTAGGTTACAGAATCTTGACAAACGCTCTGATAGCTTCATACCCAGGTTTACACAGAAAAAACACGGGCGTTGTGAAGTCTATTGCGATTCAAGTCATCCAAGGCAATCCCCATTTGCGATCGCTGTTGAGCTGGCATCTGCAGCAGGTTGGCTACACCGTCAACCAGTCAGCATCCCTCAAGCACTTCAAAACTGGCCCGATGCCCTCTGAGGTAAAGCTAGTGGTTGTGGACTCTGACATGCCAGACGGTGATGGCGTCGAATTTTGCCGGTGGCTGCGCCCTCAAACCCAATCTTCTATCTTGATCTTGTCGGCTCGCACCGTCGAATCTGACATCGTGGCCGGCCTGCGGGCGGGGGCTGACGACTACCTTAGCAAGCCCTTCGGCATGCAGGAATTTTTGGCGCGGGTAGATGCCCTCACCCGCCGCTGCCGCACCGTCGTGGCCCCTGCCCTACTGGACTACGGCCTGATTACCATTGATTTGGTACAGCGGCGCGTTTGTCTCAACGACACCTACATTGACCTGACGCCCCAGGAGTTCAGCCTGCTGTACGTGTTGGCCCAGGCAGACGGCACGCCGCTGACCCGCTCCGAGCTGCTGCAGCGGGCCTGGCCAGACGCCATCGACAATCACCGCACCGTCGACACCCACGTCCTCTCCTTGCGTAAAAAAATCGAGGCGGAACCGCGCCAGCCCCACCTGATTCAAACGGTGCGCAATGTTGGCTACCGGTTCAATATCGAGGTGAGCCGGCAGACGGCCATGGTTTCAACGCCCGCGTAGCGGCATCGGCGGTTACTTCGGCTGTCGCGTCGCCCGCCTCTCACTCACGCGCGATCTAGTATCGCTATACTGAAAGGCGAGTGGACATTTTTTTTTGATGAACCGAGAACCGATGGCAAAGGTTGAGAAAAGCGATCAGGAGTGGAAAGAGCAGCTCACCTCTGAGCAGTTTCGCGTGACGCGAAAAAAGGGCACTGAGCGCGCTTTTACCGGCGAATACTGGGACAACAAGGCGGAGGGAACCTACAACTGCATTTGCTGCGGCACCCCGCTGTTTAGCTCCGAAACCAAATACGACTCTGGAACCGGCTGGCCAAGCTTTTGGGCCCCGGTGGATGAGGAAAACGTCGCTACCGAAACCGATCGCAGCCTGTTTATGACCCGTACCGAAGTGCTGTGCGCCAACTGCGGCGCCCACCTAGGCCACGTCTTTCCCGACGGCCCACGGCCCACGGGACAGCGCTACTGCATGAACTCAGCCTCCCTCAATTTCGAGCCTGGAGAAGCGCCGGAGTCCCTGTAGGTGCTGGTTAGCGTGGCTCGCGGCCCCCAGACGCACCCCTGTGGAAGGGTGACGGGCGCTCCCTCTGGGCTTATTCCCACCGGCGATGGCCTAGATTGGTCTACTCACCCACCATCGAGCTACATTCTCCGCCACTGGGGCCGCATCCTTCCCGATTGGTCTGGGCCGGTTCAATCTGTGATTATCCTGCTACAGCGCGCGCCCCTGCCGCGGTGGGGCAGGGGCGCGCCGGTCGAGCTAGCCAAAGCCCGGTTGCGCGATCGCGCCCTCGCCCTCGGCAGTATCCTTGCCGCCGCTCTGTCCCAACAGGGCTACCAGACCGCTGTATTTGACCCCAGGACAGGCCTACCGCTGGCAACCACCCCCGGCGCTCCCCTAGACGACGTGGCGGTAGCCCAGTATCTGTTGGGCTACAGGACCGAGCCTGGTGGCTACTGCACCTGCCTTTTGCACCCGCGCTGGGGTGGAGCGGTATACCCTTCTACCCTACTCTCCACCGCCCTACCCCACCAGATAGATGGGCTGCCTTTGATCAGGACCCAACCCACCAAAGGTGAATAACCCAAAGAGGAAGCCCGCCGTTTTGAAAAGGAATGGGAGATTAGGATGGGCTGCCTCCAGCACGGAGCTTGGTGTACCACCACTGCTGCTGCTCAGATGAGAGCTTGGTCCAATATAGGGTGAGCACTATCTGCTCAGTG
>JBCCAG010000525.1:0-3507 GCA_039814955.1 Cyanobacteria bacterium P01_A01_bin.135 | reverse complement strand
TAGGCTAAGAGGGCGTCAGCAGAGGATATTCATTAAACTTGAGCCAGTAGCCCTCTAGCGCCCGAATCATGTCAGCCAGCGCGTTGAAGTTGACTGGCTTAACCAAGTAGGAGTTGATTCCAAGGTCATAGGTGCGATTAATATCAATATTTTCGCGAGATGAGGTGAGGATAACCACAGGAATACGCTTAATGACGGGCTGCTGCCTCATCCAGTCTAGAACCTCAGCGCCGGAGCGCCGGGGTAGCTTTAAGTCAAGTAGAATCAGCACTGGTAGAGGGTAAACGCTGCGATCGGCAAACTTTCCCTGCCCTGCTAGATAGTCAACCGCCGCATCGCCATCACTCACTACCTGCACAGGAATACCGGCATCGACTTGACGGAAGGCCCGTTGAATGAAGAGAACATCGTTGGGGTCATCTTCGACTAAAAGGATGTTGTGTCCGTTTAAGCCCATCATCTACACAACCACCCTCTAATACCAAACCTTCGATCAGCCACTATCAAACCACCATTTCCTCGTCAACACAATTCTGGTGGGGTAAACCAGATTACCCTAACCGCCCTAGCTTAGCCATCTGGATGTAGCCTACTTGCTAATCCAGTTGATGCAAAGCCTAAACGCCAAATGAGACAGGGGCAGAGAGCAAGTCAACCTGGCAGAGATGCTAATGCGTTGGCGCTGCTGAATCCAGTGCAACCTGCAGAGCGCCCAACCCTGCGTCGGCAAGCTTGCGTAAACGTTCCAATACAGGACGTTTGTTATCTGTAGCTTACTCTGGCACAGTTTTCAGGCTTACTGTGTGCGGTACCGTACGCAGTAGGCCCTACCGACGGTGCTGCAACCGGGTGCGCCAATGGTTTAACGAGCTTGATCCAAGCGATGGCGCGTGAGCAGCCGCTAGTCGGTCGCTTCTCCAAGCAGGCGTTCATACTCAGACTTAACGGTTCCGTAGCACTCGCAACAAAAGCTTTGTAAGGACGCCCGATCTAGGATACGGACGTGACCGCGGCTGTAGTCGATTAACCCCGCTGCCTGCAGCGCATTGGCAGCCACCGTAACGCTAGCGCGGCGCACCCCCAGCATGCTAGATAAAAAAGCCTGGGTAAACTTCAAATTCGAGGACTGGGCGAAATCTTGAGACTGCAGCAGCCACCGGGCAAGTCGCTCCTCCGTTGGGTGAAAACGGTTACAGACGGCCGTTTGGCTGATTTGAGCAATAAAGGCTTGGGTATAGCGCAGCAGCAGCTTTTGTAGACCATCACTTTGATTGAACAAAGTGCTCAAGACTAGGGCATCTAGGGCGATCGCCTCCCCCCCAATCTGCACAATGGCGCGCTTGGTATCTTGCTTGCCCCCCAGATACACCGGATAGCCCAGCATGCCGTCGCTACCGACAATGCCGGCCTCAATGGTCGTTCCCCCTTCCATCACCTGAACCAGCGAAATCATGGAATAGGTGGGAAAGTAGACGGTAGATATGGTCTCAAACGGCTCGTAAAGCACTTGCCCTAAAGCAAGGGTAACGGGCCTGAGGTGGGGCACAAGTTGTTGATAGTCCGCCTCCGGCAGCAGCGACAGGAGACGGTTGGGCGACCGGGGTGAGGTGAGGCTCAATTCAGTATCCTATTGATTAATTAATCTATGACCGTAGATTCTTAAGAAAATCTATAGTTGTAGTTAAGAATACATTCAAAGGGCAGCCTGCCTCAACTCTATCCAAAACCCACTCCCCTGTCCCACCGCAGATTCGACGCCAACTCTTCCCCCCATCCGCTGAACGCCGCGCTTGACAATCGACAGCCCAATGCCGGTTCCACTGTAGGTATCGACGCCATGGAGCCGTTCAAATGGCTGGAAGATGCGTCTCTGGTGCTGGGGGGCAATGCCAATCCCGTTGTCTACGACCCACACTCGGACGCGGTTAGCGCCACTGCCCTTAGTATCTGTGTCCTCATCGGCTGTCGTGACAACCTCAGCCCAGATTTGAACCTGAGGCGGCTTGCCGGGAGCCGTAAACTTGAGGGCATTGCGCAGTAGATTGCTCATCACCTGTCTTAGCACGGTGCGCTGAGCATAGACATGGGGCATTGGTGCCACCTCCACCTGGGCTCGCTGGGCTTGCGCGATAGGCTCTAGCGTCTTCAGTACCCGCTTGACCACAGCGTTCAGGCTCAAGCACTGAAGTTCAATTTCGGTGCGTCCCAAGCGACTGTAGGTAAGCAGGTCTTGGACCAAGACATCGAGCGTCTCGGCAGATTTCGCCATGCGGCGGATATACTCGCGACCCAGCTCGTCTAGGGCCCCGCCGCAGTCCTCTTCCAGCACTTGGGCAAAGCCCTGAATGCCGCGCAGTGGGGCTCTCAAATCATGGGCAACGGAGTAGGAAAATGCCTCGAGCTCTTGGTTAACCTCCTCCAGTGCTTGAGTGCGCTCCTGTACTCGCCCCTCTAAAGTAATGTTGAGCTGCTCTAGGGCCTGCTCGCTTTGCTTGCGGGCGATCGCTGTGGCTAGTAAGTTGGCGACAGCCTGCAGAAAGTTGACATCATCTAGGGTGAACTGCCGCTGGGAGGTGGTATGCACCTCTAAAACCCCAAAGGGCTGGCTATCCTTGCTCTGAATGATGGTGCTCATGCCGCTGATGACGCCCTGTTCCTGCAGCAGCGTCGAACCGGTAAAGCGGTTTTCCTGCCGCAGGTCCTCCACAATAATCGGACCATCGCACAGGAGCGTATAACCCGCTTGGGACTGATGCCCAATGCCAACCGTCGCCCTGCCTACTAAGCCGCGTTGCCACCCTACCCCAGAGCACAGCAGCAGCGATTGCTGGTTGGGCTTTAGCTCCATCACTTTGCAGTAGTCGACGGCTAACCCCTCAGATAGCATTTGAGTTGCGCGGTTAAACAGCGCCGCCAGCTCCAGTCCTGACAGCGCCATTTGGCTGAGTTCTGCGACGGTGGCCTGCTGGCGCAGCCGGGTAGCTAGGTCTGCTTCGATTTGCTTACGGTCAGTGACGTCCGCTGCCATGGAAATCACTAGTTTTTCGCCACTGCTGCTTTGCCCCAACGGAGCTGAGCTAAATAGCCAGGTGCGGCTTTCACCGGCCTTGGTCCTGATTTCAAACTCCCCCTCATCCACCCGCCGATCCAGCGCGTAGAGTTGGTTGATACTTTCTTGAACGTTCTCCTGCCGCTTTCCATAGGCCTTCTCCGTCCAGTCTCCGATGGTAGAGATTTCTTCAGCGGCATAGCCTGAAATGTCCGGTACCGCCTGACTCATCTGCAAAATTTCACCGTCTTCACCATGGATAAAGATGGGAAATGGTGCTTGCTCTACCGCTCGCCGCAGCCTTGCCTCGCTTTCTTCAAGGTCTACTCTCACCTGCTTAAGGCGGGTGACATCGGTAACGGTCCCCAGTAGCCGTCCGCCCCTCGCCCCTGGGGCTGCCGTTGGGTAGAACTGCGCACTGCCCCAGAGCCAGTGGAGGGAACCATCTGGCCAAATTA
>JBCCAG010000623.1:0-3002 GCA_039814955.1 Cyanobacteria bacterium P01_A01_bin.135 | reverse complement strand
GGAACCGCCGGATAGAGAAACTGTTCGGGCAGCGCTGATAATTGGTCAAAGGAAGCGGCGGGAATCAGGCGACGACGGGACAGCAGCGTCAGCGCCGCTTTCAGGTAGTCAGAGGAGTGGGGCCGCTCTAGAAACCGCAGCAGGGTGAGCATCTCGCTAGGGATAGCAGACTGGCGCTGGCGATCGCCCGTATCGTAGATGGTGATGCCGTGGCTCGCTAAATCGGTAGATAGCCCATATTCCGATGGGTTGCGCAGCACCTGAGCGATGAAACTCGCTTGGCGATTCTCCCGCACCAATACCGCCGCCCGCCAGGCGGGATGCTGTGCCATCTGGGTTAGGGCTGTGGCCGCTAGCTGCTCTAGGGCGTCGTATATCGTCTCGGGGCGACAGACGACCACACCGCCAGCCACCGCCGGAGGATTAGCGTCCGGCTGAGGGTCGCCGGGAGAAACGGGGGCAACATACTGCTGGCGAAACGGCTGTTCTTTTGGATAGTTGCGGTTGGCCCAATCAAGAAGAAAGTTAGCTGCCGCTATAATCTCGGGGGCGCTGCGCCCCGCCTGGGTCATCTCCGTCAGATTGCCCTCGGTTTGGCACTGCTCACAAAACTGGCGGAAAAAGATGGGGTCCGCTGGGGTAAAGGTGGAGTTGATGGCCTGATTGGGGTCTCCTACCCGCACTAGGCTAGGGACTGGCCCAGTTCCCCTGGCCAGAATATCCAAGAGCGCCGCCTGCAAGGGGGAGGAGTCCTGAGCCTCATCTTCAAAAATTCCATAGACCTGCGACTGCCACAGCTCTCGCACGGCTGGATTTTGTAAGGTGTTCAGCGCCGCCAAAATAATGTCGTCGTAGTCGAAGACTTGGCGGCTGCGCCGCAGCGACTGGTAGGTTTCGTAGAGCCCTGCGGCGATCGCCAGCAGATCGTAATTAAGCGGTCCGTTATCCACCGTAGCCGCAACGCGGTGCAAGTCTTTGGGGGAGAGGCCCGAGCTTTTCGCCTCATGAATCACCACTTGAGCCAGCCGGGGCAGCACGTCGCTGCGCAGCACCGTCTGCCGCCTCAGCCGCTCGGTCTCTTCCCCATCAAACTGCTGCCCTTCGATTAGCTGGCTGTATTCTTGGGGGTGTTCAACCAGCCAGCGCTCCACCGCATTACGGATGAGGTAGTGACCCTGGTTGGGGGCACTAAGCCGGCTAGCTGGTTCGATGCCCGATAGCTCGGGGTGGCGGGTGGCGATCGCATAGGCCAGCCCGTGCAGGGTGTAGACGGCGAAGCCCACGGGCGGTATCCCAAGCTGCCGCAGGTAGTGGCGCACCTTGCCCTTGAGGTTGGCGACGGCAGAGCGAGTGAAGGTAACCAGCAGTAGTTGCCCCTCCCGCCCCTCTTGGATAGCGCGGGCAATGGTGAGGGCTGCCGCGATCGCCATGCCGGTAGACTTACCGCTGCCGGGTACTGCCGACACCGCCAGAGTACCGCCTCGCCAGTCGGCCATGGGCCGCTGCCCGTCCCGCAGCTGCGCGTGAAGTTGGGCAGCGACGGTAGCAGTATCAGTGGCGGTAGTGTCAGTGGCGGCAGGATTGACCATGGTGCAACTGTATGGGGGCTGTCTGTATGGTAAGCATCCTGACACGCTACTGCATTGGCTCGCACGAGACCGCGCTACCGCGGCTGTAGAGCAAACTGAAGCTTCATAAAAGTAGCCCTGTTCTTTCCGGCTTATATGCCCCACCTAGGAAAAATTAGGAAAGGTACAGGGTATAACCCCGCATCATCCACAGCTGGCTGAATCTAGATTAGCCCCCCCATAGACAGCTGGCAGCAGCGACGCGCTTTAGGCAGCGGCGTCAGACATCAATGCATAGCCTCTTGTGAGCCGCCTGCAGATGAATACGGCAGGCGCTTAAATGAACTGTGCTGCCTCAGTTCAGCTTCTAAAAAACTAGCAGTTTCTTCCTAAAGCTATCCCGCGTTGTGGGTCAGGTGCTTAGGGCAGTCTGACCACTGCTGACCCAAATCTCCCCAGCAGCCAAGCCCCTAAAGTTTAGTTTCGCGAGCGGTCTGGACGGCACCCTATCTTTTCCATTCGAGGCTATAGCAGACCAGCTTCCAACGCTGAGGCTTGGGGCCCTTTCGGGTGGCCTCAGACAAAGGCATCAGCGTAATAGCCCTATTCAGATGATCGAGTATATCTAAAGTCAATGCATAACAACTGCTCTAGACGGACCAAGCTGAGAATCCTGGTTCAATTCCTCAAGGCTGGAACAATCGGACTACTCGTGGGGTTCGCCTTTCCCAAGGCCACCATGGCTGAAGCGAGACCCATCGCCGATCGATCCAGTCTGTCTACTTCGTCTCTAGGGATTGACGATAGCCTCAGCCAGATCAACTCCGTATCCCAGCTCTCTGATCTGCAGCCCACGGATTGGGCCTACCAGGCACTGCGATCGCTGATTGATCGCTACGGCTGCATCGCAGGGTATCCCGGAGGCACCTATCGGGGGAACCAGCCCATGACCCGTTACGAATTTGCGGCTGGTCTCAACGCTTGTCTCACGTTTGTCGGCGAGGCGACTGAGCTCAATGGCCTCAACCGAGACGAGCTAGCTACCCTCCGACGCCTCCAGGACGAATTTGCCGCAGAGCTGGCCGCGCTGCGGGGCCAGGTAGACGCACTGGAAGGGCGCACAGCGGAACTAGAGGCCAACCAGTTCTCCACAACAACCAAGCTGCGAGGTACGGTCTCCTTCTCGGTCAACAATCTGTTTGGCGGTGAGCGGGCAGACGGCAGCGGCGAGGACCTAGACGAGAATACGACCTTTAATAGCCGGGCTCGGCTCAACTTCAATACCAGCTTCACCGGCAGAGATCTGCTGAGGGTGCGCCTTGATGCGACCAACCCAGCCCGCTTCGATATTCCCACGACGGGGACTAATATGACCCGGCTGGCATTTGACCGCGACACCGACAACGAATTTGTGGTGGGAAAGTTGTTTTATCG
>JBCCAG010000067.1:0-10606 GCA_039814955.1 Cyanobacteria bacterium P01_A01_bin.135 | reverse complement strand
GCGGTCCGTTTCCGGTGAGGCCAAACACTACGCCGCCCCTGGCAGCAAAAAACCAACAATAATCACCGCCAAATACACCAGGTAAAGCCCCACCAGCAGCCCCACCTCCCACAGCTCAAAGCTGTACTTGTCCTCGTCATCCCCCCACTTCACTAGCGCCCCGTAGGCTACACCAAACAGCGCCACAAACCCCAGGTTGACCAAAAACATCGGCAGATCTTGAATGGGCAGGCTTGCAAAAGCCAGGGGTACCAGGGCCAGGGACATGGTCGCCGTGTTATCCGCGATGACGCTGGTGGTGGCGGCAGTCACCTGGCCGCTGCGGGCCACGCTCCAGGTGGCAAACACTTCGGGGGCGATGCTTAGGGTAGAGGTAATAAACAGGCCCCCAATCAGCTCTGAAATACCCACAATCGAGACGATGTTTTCGGTCGCCGTCACCGTGAAGTAAGCGCCAATGGTGAGCGCCAGCACCCCGGCTACCGAGCACCAGATTTCTTCCTGGGTCCAATGCACCGCCTGGCCCTGCTGCCGCTGCCGCAAAATTGCCTGGGCCAAGTACACGGCGTAGACTACCAGCATAATCACGCCATCGATGGGCTGCAGGCCTCGCCAGGGGGGCGGCAGAGTCAATAGGGCGGCGATCGCGATTACCACCATATAGGGAATAGCCTGCACCGTCAGGGCTTCCCGCTTCAGCCGCAGCAGATGGCGGGTACTCGGGGGCGCGGCGACGCCGAACTGGCCATCTCTCTGAGAATCACCGAGCGCCTTATCAGCAGAAGCATCCTCCTCCGAAGAGCGGGTCCGGTTGGCGATATAGGCCACCAGCACAATCACCGGCACTGAAATGATGTTGCTCCCCAGTAGGTTGCCCAGACCAATATCGGCCAAGCCCTTCAGCGCACTGGCGGTATTGGTGCCAATTTCAGGGCTGGCAGTGGCAAGGGCCACAAATGCCGCCCCCGCCGCCTCAGAGAGTCCCCACTGCCTACGCAGCTTCTGCAGCGGCACCGAAAGCTGGTCGGCCCCCCAGTTCGCTGCCAAAATTGCTCCTAGGAGTACCAGACCCCACAGCGCTACACCCAACATAATTCGGTCCTAATTTTATTGATGCCTGTAGGGGCATGGCAGATATCTATTCAACCTTCCGGAAGACCCCCTCTAGCTCGCCCTTACCAAGGGGGAGAACTCGAGCTTCCCCCTGCGTCCTGCGGACACGCTCCGCGAAAAACAAGCGGGGACTGAGGGAGGTAAAACCAGAATGCATATGGCCTGCTCAAAGTCGCCAAACCCATACGTGCCATGTCCCACCACTATGTTAAATACCCAAAGTTCCTGCCAAGGAAGCCAGCCAGCCAAACCGCGCCGCCACCGACGACAAAAAGATTAGCACCGCACCCAGCAAGAATAAAATGTCCAGCGCATCGATGCTGGGCAGATTCAGCTTTTTGCGGCGCTTGGTGGCCGAAAAGCCGCGCATCTCCAAAACGCTCATCATTGGCATCGCCCGCCGCAGCAGCGAAATGATAGTGGGCACCATCAGTCGGGGTAGCGCGCCGATAATGGTGAAGGGATTCTTGCTCTCCAGGTTTACCCCCTTGGCCTTCATGGCGTCGGCAATGCGGAAGATGTCGTCGCCGCTGCGATAGATGAGCAAGAACACGTACTCCACAGCAAAGCAGAAGAACTCCGGCAGTCCCAGGCCCCGCAGCCCGTCCGCCATCTGCTTCACCCGCATAGTGGACATGAGACTGATGCTGACGAACAGCGCCGCTGACCAGGCCAGCGCCAGACGGACCCCAAAGGCCAGCCGCCCTGTGTACTCAAACCCATCGCCCGAGAAGAACTGAGCGATTAGCGGAATCAAAATCAGTGCCAGGATGTTGGGCAACTGCAGCGCCCAGAGCACCAGCAGCGCCTTTTTAGAGAGCTGGGCCACGAACGCCAGCGCCAACCCCAAAATTGTCATCCCTAGCATCCACTTCCAGGAGGGGGCGAAATAGAGAAACAGCACTAGAAACACGAACATCAAAATCTTGACGCGGGGGTCGCGGTCGTGGAGGATCGTGTCCTGCTCGTTGTAAATAATGGGAACCCGGGCCATTTAAGCCACCTCCTGGGGCGTTGCAAACACAGTTTCAAAATCGCGGATATTCATAGCGGTGCCGCCAAACCGCTGGGCCGCTTGAGCCACCAGGGGTGGCATTACGGCTGCGTCCTCCAGCTCATTCCAGTTGCTCTGGTTGAAGACGCTGTGCAGGTTGTCCTGGCGAACCACCTTGCCCTCCCTAAGTACGGTGACGGTGTCCGCCACCCGGCCAATAAAGTCCATGTCGTTGCCCACAATGACGACGCTCTTGCCTTCGTCCTTGAGCTGCAGAATCATCTCGGCCAGATTGTCGCGCGACGGCGCATCTAAGCTGACCCGGGGCTCATCTAGCAGCACAATCTTCGGATCCAGCATCAGCGCTGCGGCGATGGTCACCAGCTTGCGCTGGCCCATGGGCAGGGCAGTAGGGTCTTTTTTGAGCAGGCTTTCATCTAGACTAATGCGGGCGATCGCATCTTGGAGCCGCGCTTCGATGTAGTCATTCCCGTAGCGCTCCTCCTTTGAGAACCAGCCGGTGGAGCGGTGTCGCCGTCGCTCTAGCGGAAAGCGAAGCTCCTCTTTCACGGTGCGCTCGCTGAGCTGCTCATCGGGGTTTTGGTAAACTACCCCCACCTGCTCCGCTAAGTTGATTACCTTTTGCTGCTTAGTGCTCTCTCCCAGCACAGTGACGCTCCCGGAAGTGGGCTTGTAGAGGCCGATCAACAGCTTAATCAACGTCGATTTGCCCGCACCGTTGCCGCCGATCACCGCATGTACCTCCCCCCGGCACAGGGTCAAGCTGACGTCGTCCAGAGCCAGGGGGCCATCCTCATACTGATAGGACACCGAATCCGCCTCTAGCACCACATCGCCAAAGTCGGGCTGGGTACGGTCTGCGGCAAGGCGGGACTGATCAGCGTCGAGGTTGCGGACGCTTTCCTGCAGCTCGTCTACGCTCAGAGGGGCGGCGTCCAGGTTTAGCGCTTCGGCTAATTGGATGGTGCGGGGCAGCTCTACCGCCGTCTGCCGCAGCATCTGGCGATCGCGCAGCAGCTCTTCTGCCGGGCCGAAGGCTACCACCTCACCATCATTGAGCACTAGCAGATGGTCGGCTAGCCCTACCAGGGGGTTGACGTCATCTTCCACCACAATCAAGGTGGTGTCTCCAGACAGTTCGTGGATAATCTGGCGCAGATCGGCCTGGGTTTTGGGGTCCAGCATGCCGGTGGCCGCGTCAAAAATCAGCAGCTCCGGCTCCATGGCCAGGGCGGCGGCGATCGCCACCCGCTGCTGCTGCCCCCCGGACAGCTCCCAAGTGCGGCGGCGAGAGACTGCTTCGGGGTCCAGGCCCACTTTGGTCAGCAGGTGATGGGCGCGATCGCGGGCCTCTTGTTCCGGCACCGTCTGATTCAGCAGCGGGGCCATCACCTCATCGATGACCTGTACCTGGGTGAGCTGAGAGCTGTAGTCGGCAAACACAATGCCCACGTACTTCGCCATCTCGCGGCCAGAGAGGTCCTGAGGATTTTGGTCTGACACCGATAGGCTACCCTCCATGTTGCCGCCCGTGAACCGGGGGGCAAACCCAGCGATGATTTGGCAAAGGGTGGATTTGCCCGCTCCGGTGGGTCCGGTGATGCCTAAAATTCTGCCCCGCTCTAGCTCCAAGGAAATGTCCTTGAGGGCATTTCCCTTAGCATCGGGGTAGGAAAATGAAAGATTGTTGATGGTTAACATGCGGGGTGTCCCCTTGTGTCGGTGCTAGGTGAGGCGGTGCTGGTTTGGGGCGGCTCTAGCTGAGCGATCGCCCCAGGTTGAAGTTTGTAGCCCAGAGTCGCCCTATGGCATAAACCGCTGGGACAATCCTGGGCTAACGAAAACCTACATCCAGGTGCGGCCCCGGAATCGAGCACTGGCTCCTTCCTCACGGCCATCGGCGGTGGGGTAGCCCAGCAGGCGCTCGACCCGGCCATAAAGTAGAGGAATCACGATGACTAGAGGGATGGCGCCCAGAGCGATGCCGTGGGTTGCGGTGTTGCCTAGGAAGCTGTATAACGCTACCTGGAAACCTTCATCACCGAAGATCAGCAGGGCAGCGGCTTCAAATATAGCCTGTACAGCCGCACCGACAATCGCACCGATAATCAGCAGCATCTTGTTGCGGGGCCGGTTTTGGAAGATGTAGCCAGCAACAGTGAAGCCCACCACGTAGCCCACAAAACCAAAGGGGTCATCAACTTCGTAACCTTCGATCAGGTCAAGGAAGCCCTCGCCCAGAGCAGCGCCAAGGCCAGCAGCTATTGTCGGACCACCCAGGGGAAACAGGACGGTAATTGCGTTAACGATGAAGAAGGGCTTCCAGTCGATGTCGACCGGAATTTCTGGAATCCGCTCAGTAATTAATAGGCCAATGGCAAACAGCACGGCGCTGATGCCCGTCACTGTAATCAGTTTAGTGAAGCTAGAGTTAGAGTTGGACATAGCCCTTAGTTTTGTTAACCGATAGTATTGACAACAATTCCGCTTCTAAGGCCGCGGAGATAGCGTATGAATATGTTGCTATCCCTCTCAAGAATCAGTAGCTGCGGCAAGCATGTCCACAAAATAGAAGAAGAAGATAGCTAGCGGCGTTAACAGCAAATTAAGAAGTTATTAAATTAACTCTGCTTTTGCACTTTTATTTCAAAAGTTATAAATTCTGGTCTAACTAAAGATTCAATCTGTGAACTGAGGCAGGCGATCGCTTTCTCCTAAAAGGCAGACAAAATTTTTGTCTATGTGACCAGGGAGATAGATTGACGAAATGTCAAAAAACGGCGACCCCAGTTTCGAGGTCACCGCTTGGAATAGATATAACTGCTAACAGTATGCCGGTGATAGCGCCCCAGCATTAGTCATGGTCAGCAGTGCTGAGGCCTATCAGGCCGCGATATTGAACGCTTTAAGCGCTAAAAGATAGGCGGCTTGTTATTAGGCGCTGAGCGCGATCGCCTCCCGACGCTTGCCGTAGATACTCTTCATGTGGCGCTTGACCGTATTCATAGAAATGAAGAACGCCTCGGCAATTTGGCGATAGGAAAAGCCCTGCAGATGCAGTTCCCAAACCTCCGTTTCGCGGGGAGTAAACCGATACCGATAGGCATCAAATAGGGCTCGCTGGTGGGTGACCTCGGCCAGGTCCTCCAGCGTCATGACCATGTAAGCAGGCGATCGCCCGAGGTCAATCCACTTGGCCTCAATATGGATGGTAGCGGTGTTAATGGTCACCTCATCCTCAAGCTGAATAGCTCTGCCAGGAAATAGCTCTCGGCTTTCAATCAGCCGCTGTGCGAGCTGGCTGAGCTGCTCAGGAAGCTTGGGTTGGCTGTGATTGGCGGAATCTGGCAGACCACAGAGCTGCCGTGCCTGGGGGCTGCTTTGAATTAGCTTGCCCACTTGGTCTAGTAGCAGTAGCCCCTGATCAGGGAAGATGTGATCTAGGCAGGTCTCAAACACTAGGGCCAAATAGTCGATGGTGATCTGCCCTGTCGATGCGCCCTGGGGGATTGAGGGCTGGATAGAAGGGGCTACCAAGGTAGGGGGCTGTTGAACTTGGGTAGAAGTCATCCGAACTGTCCTCATGTAGATGGGGTCGTTATCTCATTCGCCAAACGGGGTAAAACGCACGTTGTCCCAACCAATCTGGCAACTTGGCGTAGGGTTGATTTCCTCAAAGGGGCTTGGGTTAGACCTCAACCTCGCCATGGCAACAACCTTCCCATAGCCGCCTCCCCGTAGCCTATGAGGGAGAACCAGCCCGAAGAGAGGTAAAGGCGGAGCGTGAGGCGTCTGGAATAGGGGTGAAGCGGGGTGAAGTTTTTGAAAGCAACATTTGTGCGAGGGGTTCTATGAGCGCTCAGGCAGATCTACCCATGCCCCGACCGGACCAGGTCAACCTCTGGTTTCCGCCAGAGCAGCAGCAGCACTACATTGACAGGATGGTGGACCAGTCCGGGTTGACGCGCCGCCAGGCCATCTGCTTTGTGCGGCTGTGGGGCTACGCCCACCTGCAGAGCGGCAGCGCCCCTCCCATCCAGACCCTGAGCCCCCACCAAGGAATCTTCTACTGCTCCCACAGCGATGCCGCGAACCTGTTCTACTGCGATCGCCCCACCGGCAGCGATCGCTCCGCCGGCATGATGCTGGACCAGCTCGTGGCTAAGCGCCTGGTAAGGCGCGAGCCCTTTGACGGCACCCAGACGCGGCTCAGCCTCCAAGTGCCCAGCACGTTTTTGCCCGCCGAGTCCGTTCCCCTGTCGACGGTTTACCCAGATACCTTCGATCTCCGGTGCGATGCGCCCCTGGTCGCGGCAATTCTAGAAGCGAGCTATAGCTGGATGCGCCTGCGGCCTGCAGCCACCTCCTTCAAAATGACTCGGGTGCTGCGGCAGTGGGCCGGGCAGTACCCCGACGGGCTGCGGGTGCTGCGGACCGAAGCAGACCATTCTCCGGTAGGGCTGTCGGTATTTTTTCCCGTGCATTCTAGCTGCGAAGAGCAGTTTCATCTGTCCCCCAGCGGTAGTCTGTACCTGAGCACAGCGAACCGTGAGGACCCTATTCGCGTCGCTGCGCCGGAAGACCCAGACTGCTACGTGGTGTTTGTCCGCAGTTGGCAGCTTGCGCCCCGCTGCTGGAACTACGGCATGGCTTGCCTAATGCTGCAGGACTCCCAGGAGACCCTGGGGCGCATGCAAAGGGAATTTCCTAACTTATGCGACATCTATACGATTACCATCCACCCCCGTCTAGAGGCGTTTGCCCTGGCACTGGGGTTCAAGGTGATGAAGACAGACCCAGCCTCTTCGCTGAGCTGGCTGTACTTGCCCTTGGACCGCTTTTTAGCCCTGGATGTGGACGAAGCCCTGGTGGAGTTCGATTTTGGCGATCGCTAGCAGGGCAGTAGACGCGCTCTGAACGCGACCTAGAAGCGATAATTTTTCTCCCCTACCCACAAACTCACCGGCGCCGACTGCCCCCTAGCATCCACCTTCACCTCAATCAGGTAAGCTTCCGGCTCGCTGAGGTGCTGCTGGCGGATGCGCTCGTTGATTTCCCCTCGCTGGTCCTCGGGGATGTAGTAGCGCTCTAGGCCATAGACCACCCGCCCCCACTGGTAGGTGCCCCGCAGGGCAACTTGTCCCGACGATAGCTGGGGGCGATCGCGGCTGATGCTCACCGGGGTCCAGGGCTGGTCACCGCTGGCTCCCTCCGGGGGGGCGAGGACGACGTATAGGGGCAGATTACTTTGCCGGTCGGCCTCTTTTATCTCCTGCCAGCCCGGCAGCTCATCTAAGGTATCGCTTGCCGAAATCTGGTAACTCAAGGTGACATAGTAGCCCCGCAGCAGGTCGTAGGGGTCCACCGGGGCGGTCTGCAGAAGCACCGTTTCCCCAGTGGTGTGGGTGTAGATGGCCCGGGCCGGGGCCGCTAAGATTAGGCCAAGCTGCAGCACCAGAGGGAGCCAGAAGGCCCAGCGGCGGTGGAGTGGAGTCGGAGTAGCCATAGCTTTAGGTAAAACCTCAAGAAAGAGAACGATTGGCAGGGCGAACATGGCGCTCAAACCACAGCCCCAAGACAATAACGGCGACGCCGCACAGCAAAAAGGTTAAGGATTTCACCAGCAGCCCTGTGTTGTATTCCAGCACCCGGCTGAAGATCTGCAGCACCAGCAGGCCCAGGCCGTACCAAAAACGGGAGCGATCGCCGTCATCTAGGCCCTCTCGCATAACACCAATTCCCAGTACCGCCAGCAGAACGTTGAAGAGGAATGTGGCTTCGGTGGGTAGGAGCAATACGTGCCAATGCACAAAGCTCGCGCCCGCCATCATGCTTAAAATCCCTAACAAGGCCAGATCCGTCGACCCTAGCCCCCAGCGGCCCGTTCGACCTGGCCGAGCTAGGTAAACCCATCCACAGACCGCCAACACAGCAAACACTATAGTGCTGGGCCACATCGCGATCGCAGCCCCAATAGAATCGATAGAATCTTGCTGTAGGTCGCCGGTATTACTCCAAACCCAGTGAAATGAAGTTCCATAAAGCGCTAGCCCTAAGTAGGCGATGGCCATGATTCGGGAAAGGGGGCGAAACAGATGCACCGGCTCGGCGCGACTGCGATTGGACCGCCACAAGCTGTCCTCATAAGCCCACAGCAGGGCAGGCGGTAAGGTCAGAATCAAGGCGATTGCCCACCCCGCTGGCATGCCAGCAGCAGCAAACTGTCCTAGCTTCACGAGTAGCGCTGCCACTGTCCCCAACGCTGTCAAGGCAAATATAATGCGGCTACGGCTGCGGTAGGCCAGCGGTAAAAATGCTGCTGGCGTCACCAGAGGCATTTGCTGCAGCACTAGGTCTAAGCCTGAGCTCGCACCAATGCCAGCCATCGGCACATCCCGCAGCCACAGCAGATAGCCAACTCCTACTAAAAGCTGCGCCAGCACCCCTAGGGATGGGAGGCTTAATCCGTAGGCCATCGCCAGGGTCCCTGCTCCCCATACTAGGCACAGCCCATAACCCGAGCCACTTTGGTGGAACATCTGCCCCATCAGGGCTAGGTTGCCCCCCAGTATCAAGGAGCTCAATAGCAGGAGTCCTTGGCCTAGACGCTGGGACTGTGGCCGCTGCAGAAGCCGCACACCGGCAATATTGACCGACAGAAAGAGGCTCACTAGCATCAGCACTCTCACCAAGCGAGGAATCGCCTGCCAGTTGGCCGAGACGAAGGTGATGACGCTGATGCCAATCAGAACGCAGCCGATGCTGATCAGGGCGCGGGTGAACTGCCCTTGTGCCGACTCCCCCAGGGCATCAAGCTGGTAATGCGATGCGATGCGGGCGTACTGCTGCCGACTAATCCAGCCGTCCTGTTGCCAGCGCTCTGCCTCTTGTTTGAGCTGTCGCTTAAATTGAAGGGATGCCATAGGTTTATTCACAAGCTATGCTGATTTTGAGTATGCAGAGCGGAAGCCGATTTCGGCAGCTTGCTTTGTGCCAATTGCCTAATGGACCGCTATCCCATGGACCGCTACAGTGCGATCGCTTCCCATTTCGCTATTGTTCCAAGGCAGTGCAGCCGCCAGACATCGAGCCGTAATTCTACGGAGCAATTGAGCCAATCTGCTGACCGAGCTACCGCCGACTTCAAATTTGTTGCCGTGAGTTTAAGAATTTGTCCAGGTTGGGGCCTGAGCCGGCTGTAATCAGAAGAGACTAGCCATCTACAGCAAGTTTTAACGATACGAGGGGTGAGGTAGAGAGGTCGCGGCACGTCGCCCTCTGCTGCATTTCACCCGCGTAAAAAGGCCGTAAGCGTTGGCTATTCTAACTTTGAGAGGAATTCTAACGCTCCTACAGGGGGGCACTATCCACTATGATTTGGCTTTCACGAGGTGGCAGCAGCCTATGCGTTTTGATATCAAGCTTGGTAAGGCATACATCGGTACAAAACGTCCGGCAATTGGCGAAATATTAGCTGACATCAATTATCGAATTCACCAAACTAGCTATGGGTTGGCGTCTGTTGGCGTGGCCGTGGGAGCGGCTATCCTACTGCTGCTGGTGGCGCCGGTTTGGATGGCGCTGCTAGTGATTTTATCTGGTGTGGCTGGCGGTGGCTGGCTGGAGTACCGGCAGCGGCAGCGGCGACTGACGACGATCCACTATCGCTGCGACAATGACTTTCAACTACGATTTGCAGCGGTCCAGCATGCCTGCGAGGTGCTAGCCCGAACCGAAAAAATTTGGCTGGAGGCCAAGCGCCAGTCCCTGCAGCGGCGGCAGGCCCATGCGGGGGCGAGTCAGGTAATCCAGCTCAGCAATGCTCCGGTAAAGGTGCAGTGCCAGCAGCCGCCGTTCATCAAAACTAACCTGACGGTATGGAGCATTGATGTGGGCTACTTAAAGCTGTTTTTTCTGCCGGACTACATTTTGGTGTGGCGGCGAAAGGTCTACAGCGCGGTATCCTACAGTGCACTAACCCTCAACTGCGATCGCCAGCAGATCAACCTCACGGGAGACGTACCCAAGGACGCCCGGATGCTGGGGGAGACCTGGCAGTATGTCACCCCCGACGGCAAGCCAGACCCAGACGCCAGAAATAACCAGAAGCTATTCCAGGTGCAGTACGGCCTACTGCAGCTAATGGCCAGCGTGGGCTTTAACCTGCGACTGCATGTATCCAGTGTTGTGCTGGCAGAGCAGTTCATTAAGTCCTTCGCCAGCGTGCAGCAGTGGCTCTCGCCCCACCGTGCCCCAGAGTGGGAGGTCGCTCCGGCCCCGCCTCAGGTTGACTACGGCATTGACGACCGGCGATCGCCTTACGACATCTTGGGGGTGAGGCCGGGAGCATCGATGTCGGAGGTGCGGGCGGCGTATCGTCGCATTGCGCGGTTGAATCACCCGGATAAGGTGATGGGGCTCGCGCCGGAGTTTCAGGAGCTGGCGGAGCACCGGATGAAGGTGATTACGGAGGCGTAT